>JACRMS010000020.1 GCA_016214845.1 Nitrospirota bacterium
ACTTTATTACAGATTCTGTCAGTTACTCTTTTCGAAAAAATGCCTTTACAACAAATAGTTCAGTATTCCAATTATGGTTTCAATATAACCGAAAATCAAAACCAGTTGAATCTATTCGATTCTTAACCGGACAGTAGTGATAATGAGACATTAGATACTTCCTCACTTGGCTGTCATGCAGTCGAAGAATACCATACAGCAAATGGACCTGCTGATTATGCATTGTTTGTACATGGCAAGTTGCTCGGTATTATCGAGGCAAAGAAAGTCGGGGTAGGCCCTCAGAATGTACTGGAACAAGCAAAGCGATACTCACGGGGCTCTTTTAAAGGACCGGGCAACTGGAACGGCTACCATGTGCCTTTTCTTTATTCAACAAACGGTGAACTGATTTATCACATAGACGTCCGCGATGAGCAAAACCTCTCCCGCCAGATTGCCAATTTTCACACAGCCGATGCGCTGACAGAATTATTCAACGATGATAAAGCCGGCAGCGCCGCGTGGCTTCAAGCTACTCCTAACAACATAGAGAGACTGCGTGATTATCAGAAAGACGCCATTGCGTCCATTGAGTTTGCAATGATCCAGGGGAAACGCACCATGCTGATCGCAATGGCAACCGGTACAGGCAAGACATATACGACAGTCGCGCAGATATATCGTCTCCTCGAATCAAAAGCAGCGAAACGCATCCTCTTTCTGGTTGACCGGCGTGCGCTCGCCGCACAGGCTGTCAGCGCCTTTGCAGCATTCAATACTCCAAAAGGGAATAAATTCATTCAGGAATACGAAGTCTTCAGCCAGCGATTTTACCGGGAGGATTTCGATGACGACAAACCGTTTGACCCCAAAGTTCTGCCCGGGGCTTATCTGACAGCCCCAAAACCCGCTCATACATTCGTTTACGTTTCTACGATACAGAGGATGTGCATCAATCTGTTCGGCTGGGAGAGCGCATTTCCTCAGGACGGCGGCGACCCCGACGATGAAAGCGATGCAGAAAAGATAGACATCCCTATTCATACCTTTGATGTAATCATTGCCGATGAATGTCACCGTGGTTATACCTCACGGGACACTGCAATCTGGCGCAACGTACTGGACTATTTTGATGCCGTAAAGATCGGCCTCACCGCCACCCCGGCGTCTCATACCCTCGCATATTTCAGGGATGTTGTCTTCCGATATACTACCGAACAGGCTATCCTTGACGGGTTCCTTGTAGATTATGATGCAATCCGTATTAACTCAAATGTTCGCATGAACGGAGCTTTCCTCAAAGAGGGCGAGCAGGTCGGTATAGTTGATACCAGTACCGGAAAGATTATTTAAGACGCCCTTGAGGATGAACGAGAGTTCGGCTCAGCAGACATCGAACAAAAGATCACATCGCCTGAGAGCAATCTTAAAATAATAACGGAGATAGCTGAATATGCTCGAAGGCACGAAGAAGAAACCGGACGCTTTCCAAAGACTCTCATTTTTGCCGTGAATGACCCGCCGTTTACTTCCCATGCAGACCAGCTTGTGAAGATATGCCGTGAGGTATTTGGAAAGGGAGACGATTTTGTCCAGAAGATCACCGGCAGCAAGAGTGTGGACCGACCTTTGCAGAAAATCCGCGAGTTCAGAAACAGGCCGAATCCCAAGGTCGTTGTTTCGGTTGATATGCTCACTACCGGAGTTGATATTCCGAGCCTCGAATTTATCGTATTTCTGCGCCCCGTCAAATCACGTATCCTCTGGGTGCAGATGCTCGGTCGCGGAACGCGAAGATGTGACGCGATCAATAAATTCAAATTTGTCATCTTTGACTGTTTCAACGGGACGTTGATCGAGTATTTCAGGGACACCACGGACTTCGAGGTGTCCCTTCAGAAGGAGGCGCTTTCCCTTCCGCAGGTAATCGAAAATATTTATCAGAACATCGACCGTAATTACCATATCAAGGTCCTCGTCAAACGCCTGCGCCGCATAGAGAAAGAAATGAGCGGCGAGGCAAGGGAAAAGTTTTCTGCTTATATCCCCGATGGCGATGTGGGCAGGTTTGCATCTGAATTGGCTGACAGAATAAATAAGGATTTCAATAACACGATGATGCTCCTGCGGGACAAGGATTTTCAGGACTTGTTGCAGAACTATCCAAGGCCGAAACGCTCTTTTATTATCGGTTACGATATCACGGATACAGTCAGTTCAGAGGTTATGATCCACAGGGGCTCTGAATATCAGAAGCCGGAGGATTATCTGGTTTCTTTTTCACGGTTCGTAAAGGAAAACCCGGAGCATATCGAAGCTATACGAATCTTGCTGGAAAAGCCAAGAGAATGGAAGACCGCTGTGCTGAACGAACTGGTCGATAAGCTGAAACAAAACAAGTTCCCTCCTGACGAACTCGAGAAGGCGCATAAGTATGTCTACAAGAAACCTCTCGTGGATATTATCTCCATGGTCAAACATGCGGCCAGGGAGCAGGAGCCGATACTGACCGCAGAAGAGCGTGTGAACAGGGCCATGAAGAAGGTTACGGACGGCAGGAGCTTTAATGATGAACAGCAGAAATGGCTCGGCCTTATCCGCGATCATCTGGTCAGGAATCTCACGATAGAAGAAGCCGATCTGGACTATGCGCCGATCTTTGAGCGGAACGGCGGGTTGGGAAAGGCAAGAAGGGTATTTGATAAAGAACTATCGTCGCTGCTAACTGAGATCAATGCGGCCATAGCAGCTTAGAAAGGATTTTCATGTCTGATATTGTTAACAAACTCTGGGGATTCTGTCACACGCTTCGTCATGACGGAATAGACTACGGCGATTACATAGAACAGCTTACTTATCTGCTGTTTCTCAAGATGGCTGATGAGCGGGATATCGAAGTCCCCAAAGGATGCGGCTGGGCAAGCCTCAAGGAACTATCGGGAACAAGCCTGACTGATCATTATTCCAAAATCCTTCGCAAGCTCCGGGAGGCACAAGGAATCCTTGGTGACATCTTTGCCCAGTCAATGCCGCGCTTCAATAATCCCGTGAACCTTAAACGCATCATCAATATGATCGACGAGGAACACTGGTCGGAGATGGATGTGGATGTGAAGGGCGCGGCCTTCGAGGGTTTGCTTGAAAAAGCAGCGAGCGAAGGAAAGAAAGGCGCGGGGCAGTACTTTACGCCTCGTGTTTTGATCCAGTCCATCGTCCGGGTCATGAAACCGGACCCGCGCGATGTGCGTGATTTCACGATCTGCGACCCAGCCTGCGGTACAGGAGGTTTTTTAGTCTGTGCTTATGAATGGTTGATAGAGCAGACTAAAGGGGCCTTTGACCGCAAAGATATCAAGCGGATAAAGTCCGCGACCTATTATGGTCAGGATTTAGTACCGCGTCCCAGAAGGCTTGCGCTCATGAATCTCTTCCTTCATGGGTTAGAGGCGAAGATTTATTTAGGCGATACGATTTATGAACCTAACAGAGGAGAGCTTTATAATTGCGTGCTGACCAATCCGCCCTTCGGCACCAAAGGCGCGAATCAGTCGCCCGTGCGGGACGACTTCACAATAGAGACAAGCAACAAGCAACTTAATTTCGTTCAACATGTAATGAATATTCTCAAACCCGGCGGCAGGGCCGCGATTGTTCTGCCTGACAATTGCCTCTTTGAAAATAAGGCGGGAGAGGTTTTTGAAATCCTTATGCAGGACTGCAACCTTCACACTGTCCTGCGCCTGCCGAGAGGCACGTTTACGCCTTACAGCCAGGGAGTGAAGGCAAATGTCATTTTTTTCCAGAAGGGGGTGCAGACTGAAAACGTCTGGATTTTTGATGCCCGCTCCAACGTTCCCGGGATTACAAAGAAAGACCGGCCGCTGGCTTCGAAGCATTTTGAGGAATTTGAGAAGTGCTACAGCAAAAACCCTAATGGTCAAAGTAAGCGGAAAGATTCAGGAGAGGGAGGCCGTTTCCGCAAGTTTCATGTAGATGAGATCAAAGAGCGAAACTTCAAGCTCGATATCACATGGCTCAAAGATGAATCGCTTGAAGACAGCGACGGGCTGCCCGATCCGCAGGACTTGGCCAGTGAAGCCATTACTGAGCTTGAGGCAATGGTTGATGACTTAAGGGATATTGTTTCACTGGTAGAAAAAGAAGAGGGTGTGGAGAAATGAGTGAGTTGCCGGAAGGGTGGGTGACAACACCACTTCAAACACTTGCAGCAAAGACGAAATATCCGATAGGAGACGGGGACCACGGTCAGATCAAGCCTGCCACGTACACTGACAAGGGGATTCCTTATATCCGTGTTGCTGACATGGGATGGGGAAAATTCGAGCCAAACGGATTGGTCTATATCCCAGAATCTGTCCACGAGAAAAATATAAAAAGCGAACTTCATCCAGGAGACATTCTGATTGCCAAGACTGGCGCGACTATTGGGAAGTGTTGCATTATTCCTGATACGATTCCGACAGCAAACACCACGTCATCTGTAGGCAAGGTGACAGTCAATCAAGATATCACGTCGCCTCAATGGATTCTTTACTATTTTCTCAGTCGCGAATTCAAGGAACAGATGTGGGCAGTAAGCGAGAAAACAGCACAGCCAGGCTTTAACATTGCTGACCTGAAGATGTTTAAAGTCCCCCTCGCTTCTTTGTCCGAGCAAAACCGAATTGTGACAAAACTGGATAAACTATTAGGCAAAGTGGACGCCTGCGAGAAGCGGCTGACAAAGATTCCGGTCATCCTCAAACGCTTCCGCCAATCCATCCTCGCCGCCGCATGCTCTGGAAGATTGACAGCGGAGTGGCGAGAAGACGATAGTTACGAAAATGACTTGCCTGCTGACTGGCAATGGATACCGCTCGAAGAACTACTTCCTCGTGGCGGTATATTTGACGGGCCGTTTGGCTCAAACCTGAAGTCGTCCGACTACACAGACTCGGGCGTCCGTGTGGTTCGGTTGGAGAATGTCGGGCACCTTAGGTTTATCGGAGAAAAGGAAAGTTTTGTTAGTCGCAAAAAATATGAGACACTTAAGAAGCACACGGTCGGAATAGGCGACATTATCTTTGCTTCGTTCATCTCCGAAGAAATTCGCGTCTGCCTGCTTCCAGTGCTGGCAACGAAAGCCATTGCCAAAGCAGATTGCTTCTGTTTACGACCCAAGGCGGAGGTAGTAGATCGGCAATACCTTACTTACCAGCTTGTCAGCAGGGAATCCTATGATAAGCTGGTTGAAGAAGTTCATGGTGCTACGCGTCCACGAATCAATACAACTCAACTCCGCAAGGTAGAGATCAGGATATGTCCGCTCCCCGAACAACAAGAAATCGTCCGCCGGGTGGAGGCGTTGTTTGCTCTGGCTGACCAGATCGAGGCCCGCTATACCAAGGCAAAAGCCTATGTGGACAAACTCACCCAGTCCATCCTTGCCAAAGCCTTTCGTGGTGAACTTGTCCCGCAGGATCCAAATGATGAACCTGCGTCAGTGCTGCTGGAAAAGATTAAGGCGGAGCGGGAGAAGAACGAAAAGACGAATGTTCGGTCTAAAAAAACCACTAAATGAAAACTGCTTTTTCTGATATAATAACCTCAAATTATTTCTTCGTTAAATGGGAACGATGAGCAACTATCCAATCTTATCCAAGGCTCCTATCACAGAAGCAGTTATCGACTTTCGCGTAAAAATACGAGAAGACTTGCGTCTTGAGCAGATTGAGTCAATATACAATGCGGTCTCCGGTCAATACCCGGATAAAAAAGAAAGATTTAAATGGGAAGGGAAACTGGAATTTAAGAAAGGCGCTCCTCTTCTCTCAAATGCTGCAGAAGCAATTGATGGGTATATGTTTTATTCTGCTGATCAGAAACAGATCCTCCAGACAAGACTGGATGGTTTCACATTTAGCAGATTGAAACCTTACGAAACGTGGGAAAGTTTCCGGGACGAAGCACACAGGTTGTGGCAAATCTACAGAGATGTCGTTTCTCCTGAAATTACAAGAGTAGCTTTACGATATATCAACAAAATAGAAATCCCCCTACCAATAAAAGACTTCGGCGATTATTTGACCGCAGCGCCAATCGTACCAGAAGAACTGCCGCAAGACGTCAGCAGTTTTCTGACACGTATTGTCATACATGAACAGGCAATTGATGCCGCAGCCATCATTACACAGGCCTTTGAGCAGATTGTTAATCCTAAGATTCTTCCTGTAATATTAGATATTGATGTATTCAGGCAAAAATCTGAAGGTATAAATGAAGATGATGCTTGGAGTACTATCGAACAATTACGCGATTTCAAGAATAATATATTCTTTAAAAGTATTACGCCGAAAGCAAAGGAGCTATTTCAATGAGTGTTGCAATACAATGTATTGACTGTCCAAGCTTTTTTGTTGGTCCAAGCAGTACTGGGTTCAGTGATGATTCAAGAAATCTGGTGACGAATCTTCTAAATCAATTCCGGGAAATCTGTGAACCATTAACCATTGGACGTCATTTAGAGGAAGCAATGGAGTCGCTTATTGAAGTTTACACAGAATGTACAGAAGCAAACTGGGACGGCTATGGCGCTGAGCCAGTGTCGAAAGATTCATTTTTTGAGGCATCTAAATTTATAAATTTAATACCATCTTCCTTCCCAATGCCTCAAATTACGGCTGAACCTTCCGGGGAGATAGGGTTAGAGTGGTATAAAGATAAAAAATTAATATTCGTCATAAGCCTTAGCGGGAAAAACATTGTTACCTATGCCGGGATATTTGGGAGCAACAAGACGCATGGCACAGAATATTTTGGGGACACGATCCCACCGGTCCTTATAGAAAATCTCAGACGTCTCTATCCATAAGATGAGGGGAAATGGATTTAGAACAGGTACTCCCTGAAGAAGACTTAACACGTTATATTCTTCATAAAAATCATTTCAGTGCTCTGCATAATAGAGTTAAATATGCAGCCTTCCTTCCCGCGCCTAACGGGGAGACTTCCGTATTTCGTATTTCAAATCTGTCTGATAATGAAATCTGGGAGACAGGTGACAAAGAAGTAGCGCAGAAACGCGGTATACCGCTGTTTGGACGGGCTGATATTTTAGCGTCTCAAATCCTTCGAAGACGATTGAGAATAGTGCCTGATGATAAACCACAGCGACATGCAAATATCATTGGATGGCCGGAGGAAAAGTCAGAGCAAAAACTAATTGCAATCGAATTGGCCTATAATGCTCGGCTGTACATAAAATGAAAAAGCTGAGAGACATTCCAGAACCGGATCGTCCGCGTGAAAAACTCCGTCAAAAAGGGGCGGAAGCTTTAACCGACCTTGAACTGATGGCTATTCTTCTGGGCAGCGGAACAAAGACGCATGATGTTATGATGGTTGCAGACCGAATTCTTAAAGCCCTGGATGGTAATAATGCAAAGCTGGATATAGAAGAATTGCAGAAGATTGACGGCGTAGGATTAGCAAAGGCAACTCTTATTGCAGCGGCCCTCGAATTTGCCCGCCGTCGCATTCGTCCTGAAGGATTAAGGATCTCTTTCCCTGCCGACGTACTTCCATTGATCCAGCATTATGCCGACCGCAAGCAGGAGCATTTTATAAGCATTTCAATAAATGGCGCTAATGAAGTGATCGCAAGTCGTGTGGTGTCTGTCGGGTTGGTTAATAAAACACAGGCACATCCACGAGAGGTATTTGCAGATTCAATTACAGACAGGGCGTCAGCAATCATCATTGCTCATAATCATCCATCCGGTGGATTGACGCCAAGTAAAGAAGACACCGAGATTACCAGACAACTGAAGTCCGCAGGCGAAACCCTCGGCATCCGCCTGCTCGATCATATAATCTTTAACCATAATGGATATTACAGTTTCCTTGAGAACGGAGAAATGTGAATAGTGACGTATGATGTATCAACAAGCCCTTTACGTTCCACTTAATGTCGATAGCAATTCTTTAATCCTCTTCTTCAAAACCGGATGCAATTTCTCCGGCGCGATCTCTGCAAGTGGCTTCAAAACAAATTCCCTCTCGCTGATATGAGGGTGAGGTATCTCTAATTCAGGCGTCTTCATTATCAGATCATCATAGAGCAGGATGTCGAGGTCTATGACACGGGGGCCCCAGCGTTTTGCCGGGCGTCTGCCGATCTCGACCTCTATCTTTTTTAAAACAGACAATAACTCGTCAGGCCCAAGATCGGTCTCAATCTCAACAGCCATATTGATGAACTTCGGCTGGTCTTCAACTCCCCACGGCTCTGTCTCTAAAAGCGAGGAGCGTTTTGTAACTTTGATGTTGTTTGCTTCGAGGAGCCTTATCGCCTTCCCGCAATTGTTTTCTCTGTTGCCGAGATTGGATCCGATGCCGATGTACGCTGTGGGCATATCCCCGGTATTTTATCACAAACTATTTTCTCCGCGTTTTTCTTTAATCTTCCTTTAATCGACCGTCTGGTAAAGTGAAGTCAAAGATTGGGCAAGAAGTTCAATCTTAATTTTATAAAAAGAAGGCGGTTGCCGGTTATGAGACACTCACTATTTTTTAGAAACGTTCAGCCTTTCCTCTTCAAGTTCATCCTGCTGATACTCATGACCCTGATAATAGACTTCATGCTGCATGAATCCGGACTGCTCTGGATCGGAAGGTATCTTGGCATCCCCGGCACTTTTCTTATCGCAGTCTCTTTTGCCTATTCAGCGAGAAAGAAAAAAATAATTACGCATGGCTCACCGGCCCTCTTCCTGAGACTGCATGAGTACCTGGCGTGGACGGGCGCCCTCATGATTCTCGTACACGGGGGAATTCATTTTAACGCTCTATTGGCATGGGCCGCTTTGATCGCAATGCTTGTCGCGGTAATAAGCGGCCTGGTCGGCAAATACCTTTTAAAGGAATCGAGAGAGACACTGACCGCTAAGAAAAACCTGCTCTTAAAGAACGGTATGAAAGAGGAAGAAGTTGAAAAGGAACTGTTCCTGGAGTCCTTGACCGTAAAGGCCATGACTAAATGGAGGTCCGTGCACAGGCCGATAACAATTGTCTTTGCGATCTTTACATGCCTGCACATTGTAACAATCATTTTTTTATGGAGGTGATTTATGATAAAAACAACTTTCATTGCAATAACACTGATACTGACTGTCCTGTTACTTTCAATATTTCCTAAGCAGATGCTCAGCCCCGGCGACCTTTTGAAAGGCCACCGGCACATGGACAATGATTGCCTGAAATGCCATGTCCTTTTAACCGGCAGCATGGGAGAAAAGTGCGTCTCGTGCCACAAGCTTTCCAGCATAGGAAAATTTCTGGTATCAGGTGCCGCGGTCAATGCGGACTCAAGACCCGGGAAGGCGCACTTTCACCAGCTTTTTTCAAACGAGTCATGTTCATCTTGCCATAGTGAACATACGGGGAGAAAGGTAGATGCCGCCCCGAAATTTTCTCACACATTACTGCCGGTCAAGAATATAGGGAATTGTTTAAGCTGCCACCAGAAACCTTCCGACGCGCCGCACCAGCGGTATGGTCAAAACTGCGGGCAGTGCCATAATACAACCGGCAACTGGCGCGCGGCAAAGGTCGCTCACGACTACTTCCGCTTTGACAAAAATCACACGCCTGACTGCCTGAAGTGTCATCCGTCAAACAACAACTATAAGGAATTTACCTGTTACGGCTGCCATGACCATACGCCTGAAAAGGTCCGGCAGGCGCATCAGCAAAAGGGCATTTTAAGTTATAAAAATTGCACGGTCTGCCATCCAAGCGGCGACGGAAAAGATGCTGAACGCATCTTGATGCTGGTGAAAAACCAGCATGTCACTGAGAGTGGCTCACAAGGGGATGGTTACAGGCAGCTTGCAAGTTACAAAAATATCGCCCCTGCTGTGATAAGGGACAACAGCATAAGCAACTGCCTGTCATGCCACCAAAGGCCGTTTGACACCTTGCACCAGAACAACCAAAGCTGCAATCAGTGCCACTCCACAAACAGTTGGCGCACCGCGAGGATCGACCACGCGCAGTTTTTCCGTTTTGACAGAAACCATAATTCCGACTGCAAGACATGTCACCAGAGCGGTAACTACAAAGAATATACATGCTACGGCTGTCATGAACATTCGCCGTCAAAGATCCAGCGGAAACATCAGAAAGAAGGCCTGTTCAGTTATCAAAATTGTTCGGCCTGTCATCCAAGCGGCAATGAAGACGATGCCAGGCGCACGGCAAGGTCAATAAGAGATCAGCATGGTATGGAAAGCAGCTTCAGCGGCGGGGCTTATAACCCGTCAGAAGGCTACGGGCAAGCCGGATATAATTACATCGAAGCCCGTGATAACCAATATGGCGGTTACGATAAACGTCAAAAACATCAGAAGGATGATGAGGAAGAGGATGATGACTGAGTTTAAATTGCCTTCCCTATCCTCTGCACAGCTTCTTTCATTCTCTTTGCCGGAACTGTCAGCGCAAAGCGGATGTAGCCTTCTCCCGGCGCGCCAAAACCGTTGCCGGGAGTGCCAAGCACTCCGGCGTTTTCAAGGAGATGAGCAACGAAGCTGGATGAATTGAAACCCTTCGGCACTTTTGCCCAGAGGTAAAAAGTCGCGCGCGGTTTCTGGACTTTCAGGCCGATGTTCTTTAAGCCGTTGTACAGGACATCTCTTCTTTCCTGGTAGGTGTCCCTTATTTTTTTGAGGACGGCATCGCCGGTATTCAGCGCCTCAATTCCGGCCTCCTGCACTGCCTGAAAGATACCGGAGTCGAGATTAGTCTTTATCTTTCCAAGCCCCGCTAACGCGTTTGCGTTTCCCGCTGCAAAGCCGATCCTCCATCCCGTCATGTTGTATGTCTTTGAGAGCGAGTGGAACTCGATGCCCACGTCTTTGGCCCCGGGCATTTGAAGAAAGCTCATGGGTTTTTTGCCGTCATAATAAACCTCGGAATACGCGGCATCATGGCATACAAGAATATTGTTCTTTGCTGCAAACCCGATCACGTTATTATAAAAATTCCTGTCCGCAACGGCAGACGTAGGATTATTGGGATAGTTGATAAACATGAGCTTTGCCTTTTTCAGGACATCCCGGGGAATTGCCTTTAAGTCAGGAAGATATTTGTTCTTCTCGATCAGCGGCATGATGTGGCTCTTTCCGCCCGCAAAGAGCGTGGCAACGGGGTAGACAGGATATCCCGGAGACGGCACAAGCACAAAGTCGCCGGGATTTATAAACGCAAGGGGTATGTGCCCGATGCCTTCTTTTGAGCCGATGAGCGAAAGGACCTCGGTCTTCGGATCAAGCTTCACGTTAAATCTCCTCTTGTACCAGTCCGCCACCGCCTGCCTGAAAGAAAGCATTCCTTCATACGACGGATAACGGTGGTGCGCGGGATTTTCAACGGCCTTCTTCATCCTCTGAACAATGTTTTTCGGGGTCGGGATGTCAGGGTCGCCGATGCTTAGATCTATTACGTCAATGCCCTTTTTCAGGGCCTCCTGCTTCATCTTGTCAATCGCCGCAAAGAGATAGGGCGGCAGGCCCTTTACCCTTCTGGCAAGGTCAATGGAAATTTTTTTATGCAATTTATTCCTCCTGAAAGTTTTGTAAACTAAAAAAGTCCTCTATTATACGGAGTTTGACGGAATTATTTCAAAACCTGTTCAATCAATGTATAATTTAATCTTATAAAAAACATACTGGAGGAAGATATGAAACATTTAACGAAATACATTTTACTATTATTGTGCGGGTTGATTATAGCCTGCGCGCAAAAAAGTGAGATGCGCAGCGGGCCGGTTGAATATAAATCGGACAACGTAACATTGAAAGGATATCTTGCCGTTGATAATAAATTCAAAGGGAAGAGGCCCGGCATACTCGTTGTGCATGAATGGTGGGGGGCCGGCGATTTCGTACGCGACAGGGCGAAGAAGCTTGCGGAGCTTGGCTATACAGCCCTTGCCGTTGACATGTACGGAGACGGTAAACAGGCAACCACGCAGGAAGAGGCGGCGGGATACGCAAAAGGGATTTCTTCTGATCCTGAGCTCAGGAAGGCGCGGTTTCTGGCGGCGCTGAATTTATTGAAACAGCAGGAGACCGTGGACCCTGACCGCATTGCTGCAATCGGATATAGTTTCGGAGGCAATGTTGTGCTGGAAATGGCCCGCGCGGGTGTCGATCTCAAAGGCGCTGTCACTTTTTATGGAGGCCTGTCAACCAACAATCCGGCCCAGCCAGGAGTTATAAAGGCAAAAATATTAGTGTGCCAGGGGGACAAGGATTGGTATGTACCGGCCCTCTATGTCACTGAATTTGATCAGGAGATGAAAAAGGCAAATGTTGATTACAAACTCATTACGTATCCAGGCGCCGAGCACGGTTTCTCCAATCCTGATTCCACGTCAATTGAGCAAAAGTTTAAGATGAAGGTTGCATACAATGCCGAGGCCGATAAAAAGTCATGGGCCGACATGCAGGAATTTTTCAAAACGATTTTCAAAAAATAACCACAGAGACACAGAGTCACGGAGGAAATAAAAATTGTTTTTGTTATACATTTCCTCTGTGTCTCAGTGACAGTGATATGTAATGCGGGATAGTTTATTTTGATACGGAAAGCACGCCTGCTAATTCCTTTGCAAAGTCCGATAGCGTTTCATCGCGCGCGCCGAAGATGATATATGCCTTGTATTCATGAGACCTCTTTAAAATATCTTCCCTGTGCTCGATAACTTCAACAGACTTTCCCGCAGCGCTTATCTCCTCCGCGAGGTCGCGGCTTGATATGTCTTTGCCTGCTGTGCCTCCGGCGTAGTAAATCGGCAGGAGCATGAGGTGGTCCCGGTCGCGCAGGTTTTGTATGAAGGCTTCTATGTATTCATTTTTCATGAGCCGCGTAGGGCCAAACCCGTGCGGCTGGAATATGTAGCAGATATTCTCTTTCAGTTGCCTTACTGTCTTCATCATGGACGAGATCTTATGCGGATTGTGGGCGTAATCGTCAATGACAAGCCTTTCACCGTCATTCAGGTGAACGTCGAATCTTCTCTCTATCCCTTGGAACTCATGGAGAACTTTGGCAATAGCATTCAAAGACACCCCTGTCTCCGAAAGCAAAGCAATACATGAAAGCGCGTTGTAGAGGTTGTATTCTCCGGGTAGTGAAAGAATGAATCTCGTTTCATGAACTGAGAACTCCGTGATGAACGGTTTGTAGCTTATTTTTTCTGCCCTGAAATCAGATGGGCTATGGATGGAAAAGGTGATCATGTTTTTATCAGCTATTCCAACGAGGTTTGTGTCATCAGCGTTGAGGACAATCTTGTCCTTTGTATTTTTTGCGAGTGTCATGAACATCTTCGCGGTCTCATTGACTGCGTGATGGTCGAGGGCGAGGTTTAAGATAATGGAGTGCTGCTGCCTGTAATTTACGATAGTGCCGTCCGATTCACAAGCCTCTATAACGAGATATTTGGAATTCCCCGTGAGCGAATTGCCGGGATTGGAGAAAGATTTAAACTGTTTCACCCTTCCGCCGCCGATGAAATTAGGCTTAAGCCCGAGCTTCTGCATCAGAAATGCAAGCAGCCCGGACGTGGTTGATTTTCCGCTTGTCCCCGCAACGGCGATCGTGCTGAATGAGGCGGTGATCTCGGCAAGATATTCGGGACGTGTCTTTACCGGGATTCCAAGCGACCGGGCCTTTATGACTTCGGGCTTGTCAGGCTCCACCGCCGTGCTGAAGACCGTAAGATCAAATGTAGCATCTATTCCATTCCCGTCCTGGGGCACGATGTTAATACCTCTTGACTGAAATGTTTTTTTCAGCGGATGCAGAGGGTCCATATCAAAGGCCCTGTCAGAGCCGACAATGATATGCCCCTTGTCTGCCATGAAACAGGCTATGGCAGACATTCCGCTGCCTGCGATCCCGGAGAAAAATATTTTCGATGGCTTGAGGCGCATTGTCGCGGTATTTTAACATTTATAAAAAAATGTAGAGACGCCATTAATGGCGTCTCTACATGATCTGAAGATTTATTTTCTAAGGTTCTTTACCTGTTGACTGGAGACACGGGGGGACAAGCGGTAGTAGGTCTCAAATAGTTCTTCATAATATTGCTGGCCATTTCATAGAAATTAATGCTTGCCAGACTGTCGCGCCTCTTGGCCAGAAAATCCGCCATATTGTTTATTGACATGCCCAGCACATTGTCGTATTGCACGACCCCGAGATCTTCCATATTAAGGGCAAGGTAATTCTTTGCGACCGACTTGACGATATTGCCGACATTTCTTTCTTTTGCGTCCCTTACCATGTTTACGATCAATTTTATTTTTATGTTGTCAATGCACTGGAGCATTTTCTCCTGGTACTCTTCTCCCAGGGCCTTAAATGAATCGTAGAGCTTGGATATGGAATCAATTGCCTCGCCCTGGACTGAATTGCCGGCCCGTTTAATGAGCTCAGCGGCATTCTCGTCTTTGCCGAAGGTCTCGTTCAACTGGCGGTAAAGGCTTGCCTTGATAAAGCCGTACGCATTCTGTATTGAGGTTATCTGCGGGGTAAGCACAACTATTTTGTTCGGGGCATAAAGGAAAAAATCCACTGTAGTAAAAGACGTACCAGCACCGAGGTCCAGAAGGATCAGGTCCGCATCGAGCCTCTTTAAGTGATTGAAGAGCTTTGTCTTCTGCGTATATTTAGGATTGGCCATTCCCAGTATATCGTCAGCGCCGCAGATTATTCTCAGGTTTTCCACAGGCGTTTCCATTACCACTTCATCAATCGTCTCCACTCTCTTATTGATGAAATCCGCCAGGGTATTTTTAGGGTACCGTATGCCGACGAGAGTGTGCAGATTGCTGCCGCCGAGGTCCGCATCTACAAGTATGACCTTGTTGCCAAGCCTTGCCAGCGAGGTCCCAAGCAGCAGGGTGACGATGCTCTTTCCGACGCCACCCTTGCCTCCGCCGACTGCCCAGAATTTATTTTTTATTTCATCCATATAATAATCCCCCGCTTATTTTTCGTACTGCTCCCAGAGATTCCACATCATGTTGTGGTCCTTGTTTCTCATTCCGATCAATTTCTCGATGGCCTCCATCTGCCAATTCTCAACGTCCTGGAATTCGATCCCCAGCTTGATGGAAAAGCTCCGGGGGTCAATCTTTTTTATCCAGCGGATCAGGGCCAAAATACTCGCCTTGCCTCCGTGAGGAATGCTGAAAGTGATCTTGATTTTTGCGTTATTCAGGTCTTTCAGGCTGAGCCTGCCGTATTTATCTTCAAACTGCATGCAGGCGCCGCTTAAAGAAATATCTTTTAACTCTCCGTTGTAAGACACGTGTTCGGTGCTTTGTGAAAACAGCTTGAATTCGACCGGATAGGTAAAGACAGCGCGCGGGAATTTTCTTCTGTCCGCAAGGTCGTCTTCACTCGCATTATCATCCTCTTCCTGTTCCGTTAATTCTTCTACACGCGGAGATATGTTATGAGAATGGAGCTTTTCTATTGTTAGATCGATGATATCCCCATCAAGTGAAGATGTTTTTTCCGGCTTCTCTTCCTGCATATCAATATATACGGCAGGAAGACATGAAATCTTTAGACGGGGTTAAGCAGGCAGTTTCCTCAATCTTGCAAACCTGGTGAATAAGGTTTTATGCTCCGATTCCTTCTTGAAACCGGCATTCTCAAACATCCCGACAGTCCTCTCCATCTTTACTTTATTCACCTCGACTCCCGGTTCATAGATGGCAAGGATTCCGCCGGGTTTAATGGCCCTGCTGATATTTATTACAGCGCCATCCTGGTTTTTTATTTCGTGGAAACAGTAATACAGAAGGCACACGTCCGCAAACGAATCCCCAGCGCTGTGTGAGGCTATGTCGGCAGTAACAAGCTTAACCTTGCCGCCAAATTTCATTACCCTCTTGTTCAGTTTTTTTACCATGCCGGGCTGTAATTCAACAGAGACGACTTTTCGCGCGCGCCCGGCAATCGCCTCTGTCAGAAAACCGTTACCCGGCCCGATCTCAAGCACCACGGAATCCGCTCTGATCCCAGATTCATCAAGGACCTTTTTCCTGTCGGTAAAGGTCTTTCTGATGGGATTATAGAGTACAAATGACAGCCATGAAGGACAGACGTGACTCACAACAACTCTGCCGCGCGTTCTGCGAGGACGGACCGCGCGCTGTGCTTAAGGTTCAGATAGCAGAAGTTCTCTTCCTGTATGAACTTATTTATCAGGTGGGCCAGGCCGTTAGACGCGGCATCAAGAAAGGGGGAATCGATCTGCTCCAGGTCCCCGGTGAAAACAACCTTTGTCCCCTCCCCGCATCTCGTGATAATAGTCTTGACGTCAAGGGGCCTCAGGTTCTGCGCCTCGTCAATAATGAGAAAACGCCTCGGCAGGCTTCTGCCCCTGATGTAGGTAAGTGGTTCGATGTGGACGATCCCGGATTCAATCAGGTAGTCCGCGCTCCGGTAATCGCTTTCTTTGTCATCGCCGTGCTCGTTTGGCGTGCCGACAATGAAGTCCAGATTGTCGTATATCGGCTGCATCCACGGGTGGAGTTTTTCTGTCACGTCTCCGGGCAGAAAACCCAGATCATTGCCAAGCGGGACGATTGGCCTTGCCACCATGACCTGCTCGTATCTCCTTGAATACTCCGGCGAGCCTTTGTGTACGGGTTTTGTGCAGAAGTATAAACCGGCGGCGATAGCAAGCAGGGTTTTCCCTGTGCCCGCCCTTCCGGTAAGGGCTATCACGCTTATCTGGGGCGACAGGAGGGCATCGATCGCGCATTCCTGCTCTATATTTTTCGGCGAGATGTTCATGACAGAGCGCTGTCTCCTGATAAGCTCCATGTTGCTTTCGCCATAGACCCTGAATATTTTGTCCCCGGATTTCAGATACCGTACGGATTTAATGCCGTTTGTGACTTCCCCTCCATCGACGATACTCCCGTACCGCTGGAACACCGTGGTTTTGTCTTTCAGATAATCCTGTGTAACAAGTCCGAGCGCGTCAGCCTTGATCCTGACAGACGTGTCCTTTGACACGAGTATTACGGGGTGTGGCGCGTTATCGACGTTTGCAAGAGAGACGGCTGCGGAAATGATCCTGTTGTCGTTTGAAGGCCTGGTCAGATGCATGTTCTCTTCGATCATTACACGGAGCGAGCCGCCGTTTGGGGTTTTGACACCGGCTGACAAGTTGCCCTGCTCCCTGAAAGAATCTATCAGCCTCAACGCCTGCCGCGCAGAGTACGGGATTTCGCCGTTGCCTCTCTTTAATTTATCTAATTCCTCGATGACGGTTATCGGCAATATGATATCGTTGTCTGCAAATTGAAGGATGGCTTCCGGGTCGTGAATTAATACGTTTGTATCAAGGACAAAAGATTTTTTCATTCCTGTTTATTATAACGGATATTTATTTCTCCGGCTTAAGTTTTTTTGCATATTCACGTTGATTCCTGATATTATTTATTCAAAATTTTTCAGCGGGGGGAAGTTATGCTTGAAATTGACATACCTAATTTCGGCGCAGTAAGGCTCCAGCATCTTGTCACAGATTTCACCGGGACCCTATCATTCAACGGGACGCTTATCCCTGGCGTTAAAGAGCGCTTCCTCAAGATATCGGAATTCCTGGACATACATGTGCTGACATCCGATACGTTCGGCACCGCGTTGCTGGAATTAAAGGGACTCCCCTGTAAGGTGCATATACTTGAAGGAGAGTACCACGATCTCCAGAAAGAAGAATATGTTGAAAAGCTCGGCCCGTCTTCCGTGATCGCGTTCGGTAACGGCAACAATGATAGGAAAATGCTGCGGGTCGCAAGGATCGGGGTGGCAGTCACCGAAGGAGAAGGCTGCGCGGTTGATATACTGATGGCGGGGGACATACACGTCACAAGCATAACTTCAGGGCTTGATCTGCTTCTCAATCCAAAACGGATCAAGGCGACGCTGAGATACTGACAAGCTTACAATGATGCAAACATTGTTCAAAAATTTATTTAATCCGATAAATTTTTTAAAGCACACCGGGTTTGAAAAATCTTCAAGCATGTTTGCAAATTACAGATTAAATATATCTGTTGCAGGACCAAGGTATCGGTAAATAATTTTTTTCACAACATTTGCATCATTGTAAAAGTGTCTTTCGGAAGAAGGGGAGAGACGATGGATATATTCGAGTTCATTTTTCCAGTATCAGGGGTCAAGACCTCGATCTTCATCCCGCCGCTTGTTGCGCTTGTTGTCTCTTTTTTCACATCAATGGGAGGCGTGTCTGGCGCGTTCCTGCTCCTGCCTTTCCAGATGAGCGTTCTTAAATATACCAGCCCTTCTGTGAGCGCAACAAACTTTGTCTTCAACATTGTCGCCATTCCAAGCGGGGTGTACCGCTATTTAAAAGAAGGCCGCATGGCATGGCCACTGACCTGGATTGTTATTGTCGGGACCCTGCCGGGTGTGTTTATAGGTTACTATCTCCGGGTCCTTTATCTTCCTGATCCGCGGACGTTCAAGCTCTTTGTCGGGTGTGTATTGCTGTATATCGGGAGCCGTCTTTTTTATGAAGTGACCGGCAAGGCAGCGGCAGGGAAAAGCAAGAGCAAGGCGCTGGAAGATAAATTTAAACAGCGGGCGGAAGAAATTAAAAAACAGCAGAACGCGCGCCTCGCATCGGGGCTGCCGAAAGACGCGGTTGTCAAGACAATCTCTTTCACTCTCTCAAGAGTGGAATACGAATTCTGGGGGGAGAGGTTTTCATTCAGCACGCCGGCAATGTTTGTCCTTGCATTTTTCGTGGGCGTTATCGGCGGCACTTACGGGATCGGCGGCGGCGCGATCATCGCTCCTTTCTGCGTGGCGGTCTTTCATCTGCCTGTTTACACAGTTGCCGGGGCCGCGCTGATGGGGACCTTTTTAACGTCCATCGCCGGAGTGACCTTCTACAGCATCATGCCCGTAAGGGAAGGGCTTGCCACGTCGCCTGACTGGCTGCTGGGCTCTCTCTTCGGCGCGGGCGGTTTTGCAGGTGTGTACCTGGGCGCGAGGTTCCAGAAGTTTGTGCCTCAGAAATTTATAAAGATGATACTCGGGCTTGCGATCCTGTTTTTGGCGGTCAAATATATTGTTCAGTATTTTTAGTTTTAATCCACATTTCATCAACCTGCTTTGCACAGTAAAACCTCATTAAAATCAACGAGTTTTAAAATATGTATTTTCCTCTTGACTTATACTACATATTGTGGTTTAATTGCAGTGCACCTCTAAATAGAGGGTAAAATTAAGCTGGATAAATTTTGAAAAATCGTATTAAATAAATGGCCTTTTAATCAAAAAAAGGGAGGAATTATGGCGGAAATGGTCACGACACATCTTGAGTTAACACCGAGTGCATTAAAGGTCCTGGAAAAGAGATACCTCAGGAAAGACGAGGAAGGGCGGACCGTTGAAGCCCCGGAGGACATGTTCAGGAGAGTCGCAAAGACCGTTGCCTCTGTAGAACTGAACTACGCGAAATCCGAGGCCGAAGTCAAAACCATAGAAAATGAATTTTATAATCTGATGACGGCATCAAAATTCCTCCCAAACAGTCCGACTCTCATGAACGCGGGAAGACGGCTTGGACAGTTGTCCGCGTGTTTTGTGCTTCCGGTTGAAGACTCCATGGAATCCATTTTCGAGGCGGTAAAAAACGCGGCATTGATCCACAAATCAGGCGGCGGCACAGGCTTTTCATTCTCCAACCTCAGGCCCAAGGGCGACATCGTAGGCTCTACAAAGGGGATCTCTTCGGGGCCCCTTTCATTCATGACGGTCTTTGATTCAGCGACCGAGGCCATAAAACAGGGCGGCACAAGAAGGGGCGCGAACATGGGCATTCTCCGTGTGGACCATCCTGATATCCTCCAATTCGTTTCCGCCAAAGAAAACAATTCCAGGCTGAATAATTTCAATCTCTCAGTCGGCATAACGGACACCTTCATGAAGGCGCTCGAAAAAGATGAAGAGTACGATCTGATAAATCCCCACACCAAACAGCCCGTGCGCAGGCTCAAGGCAAGAGAGGTTTTCAACCTGATAGTACAGCACGCGTGGAAAAACGGTGAGCCGGGCGTTGTTTTTATAGACAGGATGAACCAGTATAATCCTACTCCCTCGGTCGGGCAGATCGAAAGCACCAATCCCTGCGGCGAGCAGCCCCTTCTGCCGTACGAGTCCTGCAATCTCGGCTCGATCAATCTTGCAAAACACATAAGGTATGACGCGTCCCGCGCCGCTGGTGTGGACTGGGACACCCTGAGGGAGACCGTGCACCGCTCCGTGCATTTCCTTGATAACGTCATTGTCATCAACAGATATCCGCTGAAGAAGATCGAAGAATCAACAAAGGCAAACCGTAAAATAGGGCTCGGTGTAATGGGCTGGGCTGACATGCTGATACAGCTTGGCATCCCCTACAATTCGGAAGACGCCTCAAAGCTCGCGACCGAGGTGATGAAATTCATACAGACCGAAAGCAAAAAGCAGTCGTCATTTCTGGCCGATGAAAGGGGGACCTTCCCTAATTTCGAGGTCAGCATTTACAGGGACAAAACCCCTTTAAGGAACGCCACTACAACAACCATCGCGCCAACCGGGACTCTCTCGATAATCGCGGGATGTTCAAGCGGCATTGAGCCGCTGTTTGCGGTAGCGTTTGTGCGCAACGTCCTTGAAGGCACAAAGCTCTATGAGGTCAACCCCATCTTTGAAAAGATCGCGAAAGAGCGCGGCTTCTGGAGCAGGGAGCTTATCGACAAGATCGCGGAAAAGGGAAGCCTTCAGGGGATCACTGAGGTTCCCGATGATGTGAAAAAGTTTTTTATCACGGCGCACGACATATCCCCGCTGGACCACATCAGGATGCAGGCGGCCTTTCAAAAACACGTTGACAACGCGGTCTCAAAGACCGTCAACTTTTCTCACAACGCGACCCCGAAAGAGGTGGAAGACGCGTATTTCCTTGCCTACGGCCTCGGCTGTAAAGGCGTCACTGTCTACAGGGACGGTTCAAGGGAAGAGCAGGTGCTCTCCACCGGAAAAACAGAGCAGGGAACAAAGGGTAAAGAACAAAAAGAACAGGTCGTGGACCATAAAATAACGCCGAAGAAAAGGCCCGAGGTCATCACGGGCACAACAAGGCTCATGAAGACCGGCTGCGGCAACCTGTATGTCACCATCAATGAAGATGAGGAGGGAAACCTCTTTGAGCTCTTCACTCAGATGGGCAAGGCAGGCGGATGCGCATCAAGCCAGGCAGAGGCGATCGGAAGGCTCGTGAGTCTCGCGCTCAGGAGCAACATAGAACCCGAAGAGCTTGTCAAAAATCTCAAAGGCATCAGCTGCCACAGCCCCGCGTGGGCCAACGGCGGGAAGATCTCATCCTGCTCCGACGCCATATCAAAGGCCATCGAAAGATACGCTGAACGCGGCGCCAAGAAAAACGGCAACGGCAACGGCTCGCATCACGAAGAGCATAAAGAGAGCAAAGAAAATATAATGCTCTGCGGCGCCTGCCCCGACTGCGGAGGGGCCGTAGAACACGAAGGCGGCTGCGCAGTGTGCAGAGACTGCGGGTTTACGAAATGTTCATGATGAGTTAACCTTTAGAGGCGAGGCGATGCCTCGCCTTTTTCTAAAATGTCAGAAAATATTTATAAAACGTCATACGAACATAAGAAGACATCAAACAGGAACATGGGAAACTATGTTCCTGTTTTTGTCTCCCCTCTATCAAGAGGGGACAAAGGGGTGTGTTTCCATCATCTGCTGACGACAGTACATCGTTTCAATTAAAATAAGATAATATGCAAAGCAAACTTTCCATAATCATCCTCCTCACCACCCTCCTCTTCTCCTGCGCCCCTTTCCCTCACAGGGAAAACAAGCCCCGTACAGGGGAAGATTATCTCACAGCCTCGTGGTACGGGCCGGATTTTCACGGGAAGCCGACTTCATCGGGCGAGAGATACGATATGTACGGGATGACGTGCGCGCACAAGACTTATGATTTCGGGACGAAACTGCGGGTCACAAATCCTGATACCGAGAAATATGTTGAGGTGGTCGTCAATGACAGGGGGCCGTTTATCTGGGGCAGGGACCTCGATCTCTCCTATGGTGCCGCAAAAGAGATCGGCCTCATGGGAAAAGGCGTCGGCGCTGTGAAGATAGAATATCTCGGAAGGGACATGCGTTACGCCAAGCGATTGCCCTTTGAACCTGTAGCGTCATCCGGCGGCCTGACCATCCAGGTGGGTTCATTCATTGAGCAGCCAAACGCCGACCGTCTTAAGAAGGGCCTCGAATTTAAATACAGCGATGTCTACATTACAACCGCCAATGTTAACGGGCAGAAATTCTTCAGGGTGAGAATGGGTGAATTCAGGGAATACAAGAACGCCTATTCCGTCGCGGCAAAACTTGCCGATGAAGGGTACAGCACGATTATAGTTGCGAATAACTAAGAATTAACCACTGAGAGCACTGAGGCACGGAGGAAAATAAAAACTGAATTAGCCACGGATTACCCGGATTCACACGGATTTATGTAGAAGTTTATTTTTTTAATCTGTGTTTATCTGTGAAATCTGTGGCTAATTCTCATGTCTGTGATTTTATAATGGACACTCGCGCAATACATAAGTTGTGGCCTCAATTGAAAAAGCAGGTGAGCGGGCTTGATGTGCCGTGGCTTGAGAACATGGTGCAGCAATCCTTCAGGGACAGGGACCCGTTTAAAGTCCTCATCTCCTGCATACTGAGCCTGCGCACACAGGACAGGACAACAGGCGCAGCCTCTGAAAGGCTTTTCAATCTTGCGCCTGACGTGAAGACAATGTCAAAGCTTCCAATGAAGACAATTGAGAAGGCGATCTATCCGGTCGGGTTTTATAAAGTAAAGGCGCAGAGGATAAAAGAACTGTGCAAGGCGCTGATCAAGAATTGCAATTCAAAAGTCCCTGATGATCTGGATGAGTTGATGAAGCTAAAAGGCGTCGGCAGAAAGACCGCGAACCTCGTCATCACCCTCGGCTATCAGAAACCTGGAATATGCGTTGATACCCATGTGCATAGAATTACAAACAGATGGGGCTATGTAAAAACAAAGACGCCTGAACAAACCGAATTCGCACTCCGGGAAAAAATCCCTCAGGAATACTGGCTCGAAATAAACGGCCTGCTCGTCGCATTCGGCCAGGGCATCTGCAGGCCGGTCTCTCCATTGTGCAGCAAATGCAGCATTGAAAAATATTGCGAAAAAGTTGGAGTGACAATCCATCGATAGAAAATGCAGGGGCGGGTTTAAAACCCGCCCCTGCCGCAGAATGGATGCTATACTTTATCTATGAAAAATCAGGAGGTCGCCAGGATCTTCAACGACATTGCTGATATTCTTGAGATCAAAGGTGACAACCCTTTCAGGATTCGCGCGTACAGGCGCGCGGCGCAGAACATTGACGGGCTTGCCAAAGACGTCACGGAAATATCCGCGGAAGAATTGCAAAAGATTCCGGGCATCGGGGCTGACCTTGCAAACAAGATTCATGAGTATGTCGGGACAGGTCATTTAACATTCTATGAAGAATTAAAAAAGGAAGTGCCCTCCGGCCTCGTTGACCTCCTCTCCGTTCCGGGTCTTGGCCCGAAGACTGCGAAGCTCCTCTTTGACAAGCTTCATGTTAAAGATGTGGACGACCTTGAGAAATACGCGAAGGAAGGAAAGCTGAAAGGCCTTCCCGGCATTCAGGCAAAGACAGAAGAGAACATCCTCAAAGGGATCGCGATGATCAAGCGGCACACTGGACGTTTCCCCCTGGGGCGAGTGCTGCCTGTTGCCGAAGGGATTGTGGAGAAGCTGAAGGGAAAACCTTTCATTAATAAATTGAGCATTGCAGGAAGCCTCAGGCGCTGGAAGGACACGATACATGACATTGACATACTTGCAACTTCAAAAGACCCTCATAAAGTGATGGACGTGTTCGTCCATCTGCCGCAGGTAAAGGAAGCGCTTATGAAGGGGCCGACGAAATCAAGCGTTATCACCGCTGAAGGAATTCAGGTGGACTTGAGGGTTGTGGAGGAAGACTCGTTCGGCGCGGCGTTAGCTTATTTTACCGGCAGCAAGGAGCATAACATAAGGCTCCGCGAGATGGCTGTGAAAAAGGGAATGAAGATAAATGAGTACGGCGTCTTCGATGTCAAGACGGACAAGAAATTAGGCGGAGAGCATGAGGAAGATGTCTATAAAATACTTGGTATGCCGTACATCCCGCCTGAAATACGTGAGGATACTGGAGAGATCGAAGCGGCCCTTACAGGCAATCTGCCGAAGCTTATCGAGTTGAAGGACATAAAAGGCGACCTCCATGTGCATACCACTGACAGTGACGGGAGCCACGACATAGAGGAACTTATTGAAGCCGCGAAGGCGAGGGGCTACGAATATCTTGCTGTAACAGACCATTCAAAAGGACTCGGCGTAGCCGGGGGATTGAGCATCGAGCAGGTGCTTGAGCAGAATAAAAAGATACAGGCTCTGAACAAAAAATTAAAAGGCTTCAAAATCCTTTCCGGCACGGAGATGGATATCAAAAGTGACGGGACACTGGACTATCCCGATGATGTTTTGAAGAAGCTTGATATTGTCATCGCCTCCATACATTCAGGGTTCAGGCAATCTAAGGAACAACTCACAAAGCGGCTTGTCTACGCCATGAAGAACCCGTACGTCAACATCATCGCCCATCCGACCGGAAGGATCATCGGAGAGCGCGAGGCATATGAAGTAGATATGGAAGAAGTTTTAAAGACAGCAAAAGAAACAGTCACAGCAATCGAGATAAACGCCTATCCGCTGAGACTCGACTTGAGTGACATGTATGTCAAGAAGGCAAAAGAAATGGGGATCGCGCTTTCGATCAATACAGACACCCACGTCACGTTCCA
Source organism: Nitrospirota bacterium (assembly GCA_016214845.1). Taxonomy (NCBI): domain Bacteria; kingdom Pseudomonadati; phylum Nitrospirota; species Nitrospirota bacterium. The sequence continues at coordinate 25,039 of JACRMS010000020.1, forward strand.
GTTTGACTTTATGACCTACGGCATAGGCACTGCGAGAAGGGGCTGGGCTGAGAAGAAGGATGTCTTGAATACGCTGGGGTATGAGGCGTTGATGAAGAGATTGAGAAAAAAGAAAAGTGCAAAAGCGCAATAGCGCAGAAGTGCAATAGAACAAAGGTGCGGGCGCGGGGTTGTGTTATAATCATGTTATAACATTTTGAGGAGGTGTTGATGCACAGGAAAATATGTTCAATAGGAAACAGCCGGGGGGTTTCCATCCCCGTTGACGTCCTTGAAAAGCTTGATCTGTCAGTCGGCTCGGATGTGGATGTAAAACTTGACGAGAACAAATCAAGGATAATAGTAGAGCCCGTCAGGAAAAAGAAATATCCTAAAGGTGTTGACAGGGAATTTGTTTCTCAGGTTAACGAATTTATAAAGAAGTATGAGCCTGCGCTCAAAGAGCTTGCAAAAAAGTGAAATGTCTTTCCGCGGAACAGGCGCTGTTTATTCACAGCAGGCTTATTGATGAAACAGGCGGCGCTCACGGCGTCAGGGATTTAGGTCTCCTTCAATCCGCCGTATCAAGACTACAGGCAACATTCGAAAGCAAAGACCTCTATCCCGATATCTTCCATAAAACTGCCGCGCTGATGGAATCACTCATAAAAAACCATCCCTTTATCGACGGCAATAAGAGGACCGCTATAACAGCTTCAGGTATTTTTTTGAGAATTAACGGTTACTCACTGGAAGCCTCGCAGAAGGAGCTTGAGCGATTCGTACTCAGAATGGCTACCGGGAAAATTTCCTTTGAAGCGGCTGTTAAGTGGTTCAAGATCAATTCCTTAAAACAATAATACCCGGCAAGAGCCATAGTACGAAAGACCAATAGCGCGCTTTGAAAAATTTACGTCGTTCTTCTTTTGTTATGCGCTGCGGTACTTATGCACTATTTCAGCTTTTGCTCTTCTGCAATATGGAAAATGTGGCATTGGATAGTGTTATGTCAGAGGGGGTGCTTCTGAACTCTCCTCCATCGAGTTTAATTCTTTGAGTTGCAAAAGTTTATACCAGAAAAACGGTGCCACTGGAGTACGAAAATGCCTGCATGCAATCAAGTCGATTGCTGAAATTCCTGCCTTACCCGCCGTTGACGAAGCGATGACATTGTGGCGTTCTGATTTAAGAATGCCTTCCATCCGAGCGCGAAACTCTCTTGCATCATCTGGCAAAACAATCGGGGCTTCAGACTCTCCGCAATGATGATAAGCAGTCCAATAATAAAGATGTTTGAAAAAGTCTTGATTTGTTGGATGCCATAGCTGAAGACATATCTCAGCGTAGTCCTTTTTTGAATTTTTCGTCAGCACATCATAGAGATCGTGCCGTTCTAAAATTACAGACCATCCTGCAATCGTCGGTAGCAGCCAAGATGTGCTCATAAGACGAGTAGCAATCTCATCATCTCCGAAAACAGTTGCTTTGACCAAATCATCTGTTGAATCGGTACAGATTGGGAAATCTCGCTTGCGCTTAAAAGTGTAGTCAACGCGCTTGACTAGTTCAGCAAGCCAATTTTGAGCTTGAGAGATATTTCCTGTAAGAACCAACAGGAGCATTCCAAGCACAATGTCTACTATCTGGATATCAAGTCGAGGAGAGCCTGAAACAGGATTGTCTTTAAGCAATGCTGTCAGCCCGTCGGCAACAATAGCTGCGTTATTAAGCTCGGTCTTCCGGGTCTCCTCATCTCCTGCAGCGGCTAAAATTCGACAGAGTCCAATTGATGCAAGCAGACCAATTTGCTCAAAAACTACCAGAGAAAATTCAGCGTTTTCCCGGCAGTATCCGGATAACCCATCTTGCACATATAGATGCCCTTGAAGTTTCTCAAAGTACCGGTGAGCGACCGCATTATAGCTTTGAAATAGATCACTAAATTCCTGGTAATAACGACGTCTGTCGTTTTCTTCTTCTTGCTGTATTCGATGCCAGGACCAAAGCAAGGCGCGTTCTGAGGCTACAAGCGCCTGCTTCAAGTTGCCCTCTTCCTCTGACCATCGTGAAAAAACCTGTGCAGAAAGATTAATAACTCGTAAAGCTTTTACTATATATTGCGATCCGTTGCCGGTGTCCACCCGCTCACCTTCATCCGTCAATCTTAACTGCCGATGGAACAATCGATATAAGTCCTTCTGGTCATAATCGAGTTCGCCCGCTAAGGCGAGGGCTTTCCTAAGATGCGCTCTATCTTCCGTGTTGAAAATATTTTCATTCAGCATGTGTTGCTCAATGAGTGATGCAATCATGTCGCCACCCCAAAAGCTGAAAAGAGCCCGCATAGAGTGTTCCTTTGCGTAGTTATCCCAGTTGATCTGAGTATCTTGCTTTAAGTCACCTGTCGTAGCAAGGACGATTCTTTTCCTAATTGACTCGTGGGCGGGTTCAATATGCGTTTTCAAGTAAACATCAATAACTTCGTTCAAGCTCTGTCGAACAGACTGTGGGCCTGAATCCCACTCGCTACGGCCTATATCCCCACGCTTGATTACCAATAACAGCAATTCCTGAATGCCATCTTCAGGCGCAAGACCTACTGCTGCCAAATCAACACCGAATTGACGAATTCCGGTTTGCGGTTTTGAAATTGGAACGTAACCCATCACCATCAGAAGGTCTGGGAGAAGCTTATCAAATTCGTCCCGTTCCTTGAGACTTCGCAGGTACTGTGCAAGAATCAATTTCATGATTCACCTCTTTTCGCAAGCCGAAACAATAGCCGACTTATTTCATACCCCACCGTATCGATTGCATGTCGTCTGGGTACCGCAACTTGATGTGAGAACGACTGGAGATAACTAGTGTCAGTATAGCCTCCGTCGTGAAAACTGAACGACCCGATTCCAGCTTTTATTGGTATATGAGTTACAAGCTGATGAAAGATGGATTGCTTTTGAGATTCCTCTGCCATTGTGTTCATCTGCTTTGCACGTGCTTTTGCAAATTGACGCTGGAGGCTGGGTGGAGGTCTTAATTCTGAAAGACGCGGCAATGCTTCAAGTTTTCTAATACGGCTTTCGATAGCTTCAATTATACTTGAGTAAAAAGCAATCAATTCACTCTCTTCTGTTAGCTTTTTTGCTGCCTCAAGTGCTTCGACTGTCGACTCCGGGAAGTCTTGTCCTATCTCTTCAACGAATAAGGAACGAACAATTCCGAATGTGCGATGCTCTGCATCTTTAGTTTTGAGAAAAGACATCGTGAGCGATAGAAGGTGATTCTCAGAGTAAACATACCCAAGCGTACGTCTTGCCAAAAACAGCAGATCGCTTAGCTCCGAGAGATCGAGCCGCGAACTGCTGTACTCTGGGTTTTTTAGTCCATGCACCCCTAAATAAGACAGTAATCCGGCAGCAGCGGAGGCAAGTCGTCTACTGTCTGAAAGAAACCAGTCAGTAATTATCTGAGAAAGCAATGCCGGGTGTTTGATCAGTTTAGATGTTGTCGAGTCAAACAACTTTGTCATCGACTTATCTTTCGGCGAGTTATCTGCGTTAGCTTGGACCCAATCAGTTAAGCAAGAGATAACAAACTGCTGCTGCGATTCGTCACTGATCAACTGATAAAGAACAGAATCGAAATTATCAATACCACCTTTTGTCTCCGGTAACAGTTTACATAGCAATCGAACCCATTTGTTGAAGCTATCCGTCCCTTTCATCCCATTTGTATTCATCATCAACATACCAGCAATTGCGGCAAGAACATCTTGATCACCAGACTCTCCAAGCTTAGTCAGGGTGTCATCAAATGCACCTATGACTGGAACGGCATGGGCTGCAACGGTTATAGCGGCATGACGAACTCGCTCAACGGGATTCGACATATTCATGATGACGATAGCTGATACTGCTGGAATTGCATCTGCTGTGATTATTGTCAACGCAAGCAGTCGCCCAAGAGTCCACAAGGCGGCACTCTTAAGAATTATGTTTGCGGCTTGCGTGTCTTCGAGTGCGAGTTTGACAGCTTCATTGGGTAATGATTTAGCAAGCGCCGAGAATACGACTGTATATAGGCCAGCCGTTGCTTCTGATATTTCAGATCTGAGGCGGACATGGATTGATTTACAGGTATCGGGCTGAACAACCAAAACCTTTTCAATGTTATTGAAAAACATACCAGCGGCAAGATCATTCTTGGTTTGTTCGTGTTGTGCAGAGCAGAGCGTAAAAATCCCGTCTACGGGTAAATTACTTATATAAGGCAGCGCAGCCTCTACTACATGAAGAACATCAAATACCTGCATTGATTCATTTTCAATTGCGCTTGCAGCAATGGAAAATATATCTTCTGATTCATTGACAAAAGAGAGCAGGCCGCCTGATGCACTATCAGCCATGCCAATCTCGCATCGCCAAAGGTCATATGCTGTCCCAATCCACTTTTGAGCATCATCTGAGAATGCCTGCCGATTCTTCTGGAATACATACGCGGCAACGCAACGGTTCCGTGCCTCTATCGAGGGAAAGCGAAGAGTGTTACCATCGATGACGAAATCATCTGTTTCCTTGTGTGATGATTTCAGATTTTCCGCATCTTCAACAGGTAGGTCGCAGATCAATTCCTCAGATTGTTTCATGTGAAGGTCAAACGCGCATTCACCGACTATTATCATTGACTGATCTTTATCCTCCATACCTCACCCCCTGCTCCCTCACAATCATCTCCTTCTCCCTCTCAATCTCTTCTATGAGTTGCCGTTCGCTGGGCAGATAGAGTTTATATCTTGAAGCGAAGAGCTGTTTGTTTTCCTTGCCTCATATCTCCGCTTCAGGGACCGCAACCTCTTCCCCGCACCCCGGACAGCGATAACGCCCTTTCCGCTCATCAACTGCTGAAAATCTCATTCCTGTGTCAACACCCGGTGTTGCTCGATTACTGACGATCAGAAATCCCTCGAAAGTTACGTCTTCCTCAATATCGCAGCGAGGGCATGAGAGCAGCTCTCTGTCTTCACAAAACAATCCCATCTGTCTTTGCTGTTTTTTAATTGCCTGTATTTGTCTGGTCAGGGCGCGAATTTCTGATGACAACATACTTCCCCTTTTACGCTATCTTCAACTCTTTCCGGATATGCTCGGCGACCCACTGACGCACCAGGGTTTGATACGGGATACCTTTTTGCGTAGCGACTTTTTTTATTGAGACAAGATACATCGGGTCGATCTTGATAGTTACGTTCCGCAGTTTTCTCTTCCGCTTTCGCGTTATGATGTCTCGTTTGAGTGCCTCGTCGAGGCTGACCGCAACGTCCTCTTCGATGATCTCGCCCAGGACGCCCCGTTTGTCGTAATATTCTTCGTCCGTTATTTTCTTTTTTGCCGCTCTGACTTTCATAAGTTTATCTCCTTCCGGGCATTACCTCCGATTGTATTACTTTGATTTATCTATGTCAAAGGTTTCAGAGTCGTGAACGGCAACTACTTCTTTGTTATTTTAAACATGCTACAATAATTCTGAATCTTTACAAAGAGGAATTACCTTGTTAGCTCAGCGTAAAAACTCCGGCACTTTTAAACTGACCTCGGACTTCAAGCCCACGGGTGATCAGCCGAAAGCGATTGAGATGCTTAATGAAGGCATCCTGAAAAACCACAAGCACCAGGTGCTGTTAGGCGTCACGGGGTCCGGCAAGACATTTACGGTTGCTAACGTCATTGAGAATGTGAACAAACCGACTCTCGTCATCGCCCACAACAAGACCCTTGCTGCGCAGCTTTATGGCGAATTCAAGTCCTTCTTCCCTGAAAACGCGGTGGAATATTTTGTGAGCTTCTACGACTACTATCAGCCTGAAGCCTACCTGCCATCCACCGACACGTATATTGAAAAAGACTCCATGATAAACGAGGACATTGACAGGCTGAGGCACGCGGCGACACGCTCCGTGCTGGAGAGAAACGACACTATTGTTGTCGCCTCGGTCTCGTGCATTTACGGCATCGGCTCGCCTGAGGATTATATGGGGATGCATCTTTTAATTGAGGAGGGGATGCGCACCGAGAGGGACGCGTTTTTGAGAAAGCTTGTGGACATGCTTTATGACCGCAGCGAGGATTTCAAACGCGGGACATTCAGGGTGCGGGGAGATGTTGTCGAGATATTTCCGTCGTTCTCCGGCGACAACGCGCTGAGGGTGGAATTCTTCGGCGACGACATTGACGGTTTGCATGAGTTTGATTCCCTCTCGGGCAGGGCCATCAGGCGTCTTGAAAAGATCGCACTCTACCCGAACAGCCACTGGATAACGCCAAGGCCGAGAATTGAGCGTGCCATGAAAGAGATCAACAAAGAACTTGATGAACGGCTCACTTTTTTTCTCAGGCAGGACAAACACCTTGAGGCAAAGAGGCTTGAGCAGAAGACGCGCTTTGACATGGAGATGCTCAAGGAATTCGGATACTGCCACGGGATTGAAAATTATTCGCGTCACTTAAGCGGAAGGGCCCCGGGGGAGCCGCCGTTCTGCCTCATTGATTATTTCCCGGAAGACTTTCTCCTCATCATTGACGAATCTCACGCGACAGTCCCGCAGATCGGCGGGATGTACGAAGGCGACAGGTCGAGGAAACAGACGCTTATTGATTACGGCTTCCGCCTGCCGTCTGCGCTTGATAATCGCCCGCTCAGGTTCAACGAATTTGAGCACAGGGTGAAGCAGGCGATCTACGTGTCTGCGACACCGGCTGAATATGAGATCAAAAAATCAAACCTCAGGATAGCGGAGCAGATCGTCAGGCCCACAGGTTTGATGGACCCCGTCATTGAAGTGCGTCCCGTTGCCGGGCAGATCGATGATCTACTCGGTGAGATCAGAACGAGGGCCGAAAGAGGAGAAAGGGTCCTTGTGACCACGCTGACAAAGAAAATGGCCGAGGACATCACTGAGTATTATTCTGAATTGAATTTGAAGGCCCGTTATCTGCATTCGGACATTGACACCCTTGAGAGGGTGGAGATACTCAGAGACCTGAGGCTTGGAAAATTTGACGTGCTCATCGGGGTAAACTTACTGAGGGAAGGACTGGACATCCCGGAGGTATCGCTTGTCGCGATATTCGACGCTGACAAGGAAGGGTTTCTCCGTTCCACACGCTCACTGATCCAGACAATGGGCAGGGCAGCGAGAAACATTAACGGCATGGTCATATTCTACGCTGATAGAATTACAGGCTCGATGAAAAATGCCATGGACGAAACCAACAGACGGCGAAAGATCCAGGAGGCCTACAACAAAAAGCACAACATAACGCCGACGTCTATCAAGAAGGAGATAACGAACATCCTCAGTTCAATCTACGAAGCGGACTACTGGACCGTGCCTGTTGTGGCGGAGGAAAAGGTTGAATACGGCGATGAAGCAGCGATCAAAAAGCTTGAAGATGAAATGAAGCAGGCCGCGGCGAAACTCGATTTCGAAAAAGCCGCGGAGCTGAGAGACCGGATAAAGGCGATCAAGAACAAACTGATCGAACTGGGGATAAAGGCGTGAGTCGCTGGTAACAGCCAGTAATTATTTTGAAACCTATCATCATTAAATCCAACATCTTTTTAATGACAACAGAAATTCCTGTAAGGTATAATCTTCTCACATGAAACGCCTTGTCATAAAAATCGGCAGTAACATCCTCGCCTCTGCGGAGCGGGGGTTGAATATTGAGCGGCTTCACGCGCTGGCAAAAGATATTTCTGAAGTAGTGGACGCCGGGCATAAAGTTGTGATCGTCTCCTCCGGCGCGGTTGCGGCGGGACTTAAGAAACTCGGGCTGAAGGAAAAACCCAGGGACATCAAACTCAAACAGGCCGCCGCCGCAATCGGTCAGTCCAGCCTGATGTGGGCGTATGAACAGAACTTCGCCGGATTTCAGAAAAAGGTCGCGCAGGTGCTTTTGACGAGAGACGATATCGAAAACCGCCAGAGGTATATCAACGCGAAAAACACCTTATTCACCCTGCTGAGTTACGATGTGATCCCAGTTATCAACGAAAATGATCCCGTAGCAGTTGATGAGATAAAGTTCGGGGACAATGACATGCTTGCCGCGCTTGTTGCAAGTCTTGTAGAAGCGGACATGCTGATCATCCTGTCGGATGTCGATGGGCTTTATTCAAAGAACCCCGCGCACAAGGACGCGGAGCTCATCGGGTGTGTTAATGAGATCACATCCGGCATTGAAAAGATCGCGGGCGGCGCCGGCAGCGCCGTCGGTACCGGGGGGATGTATTCAAAAGTACTTGCCGCGAAACAGGCGAACAGCCACGGCATTCCCGTGGTGATAATGAACGGGAAAAAGGGCGGGCTTATCACGCGTCTTATTAACGGTGAGAAGGCCGGGACATATTTTCAGCCCAAGGCGCAGCGCATCTCTTCAAAGAAAGGCTGGATCATATACGGGGTGAAATCAAAAGGCGTTATCCATCTTGATGACGGAGCGGTGAACGCGCTGACCACGCAGGGCAAGAGCCTTCTGCCTTCCGGCATTATAAAAATAGAAGGCGACTTTGAGGTCGGCGATTACGTGAGGTGCGTTAATCAAGAGGGAAAGAAAGTCGCCAAAGGGCTGACCAACTATTCCTCAAAAGACCTCGAACGTATCAAAGGTAAAAAAACCTCCGAGATCGAGAAAGTCCTGGGATATAAATACTCCGACGAGGTTGTGCATAGAAACAACCTCGTTTTAGTTTAACGACAAAGCTACTCTGAAGCGGCCCCGTTAATGCAGTAGTAAATATTCCGGTTAAAATATTTTTTCTGCACATCACAGACGCCGCAGTTACATCCCTGCTTATCCGGCTTTGCAGCGCTCTTTCCCCTGGCGCAGAACAGCGCCTCTCCGCCTCCGGGATAAGTCAGGCACGAGCCGCAATATTTCATGCAGATATCTGCGTTCTCCTGGTTATCTTCTATTTTTGGCATGATATCCTCCTTAAATTTTCTTTTGCTTTAAAAGCGATGCCGCTCCTTCGTCTAACAGAAAACAAAGTTTTCCTTTTTCGGGTCTAACCATAGCTGCAGGAAGTGAAATATTTCCGCCTTCAATTACATCCTTAACAATTTTCGCCTTGCTGCTGCCGCTGACAAAAAACATGATATTTTCTGAATTATTGATCAAAGGAAAAGTTATCGTGATCCTTTCGTATAAGACAGCCTGCGATTGCGGGACCGGGATTGCCAGCCGCTTTGTTTCCTGAAGCGCGGTCGAATCAGGGAAAAGAGAGGCGGTATGTCCGTCTTCACCGATGCCGAGTAATACCAGGTCAAACCCCGGCAGCTTCACGTGCCATTTTTTAAAAAAGGCATTTAACTCTTCTTCATATTTTCTGGCTACATCCTCCGGAGATGTGTCCGAGGTCAAAATCGGATGGATATTTTTTGGAAGTATGGGAATGTGCCGCAGGAGCGTCCGGTTGATCATGCGATGATTATTCCAGTCGTTTTCATAAGGGACAAAACGCTCATCGACCATGAATATGTGCGTCATGCCCCAAGGAAGGGTTTTATTCCAGGATAGTTTCTGATACAGGACCGCAGGGCTCTTGCCTCCAGACAGGGCAGCGGTAAAATATCCTCTTTCCTGAATTGCCGCTTGAGAGATCTCTTTCCATTTTTCGATGACGAATTCAGCCATTTCGTCATCGTCCTTGAAGATGAGGACTTCCCTTACCATATCCTCCATTGCCTGCCTTCGCTTCTGAGCAGGTCATCGGCCTTTTCAGGCCCCCATGACCCTGCTGAATAGTTGGGAAGCTCAGGCGCGGGGGTCTCTTCCCATCTTTTTATTATCGGGTCCACTACGGCCCACATCGCCTCAACGCCGTCCTGACGGGCAAAAAGGGTCTGGTCCCCCTTCATACAGTCGATCAGCAGGCGCTCATAAGGCAGGGGGAAATGGACATTGCCCTGAAAATCACGTTCATAATTGAAGTCCATACTGACCGGATAAAGCTGGTTGCCGATGCCGGGATGCTTGACGCCGAAATTCAGGGTTATATTTTCATGGGGCTGGACCCCGAGCACAAGGACGTTGGGCTCGGATATTTCACATACGGCGCTGAAAAGTTTCAGGGGCGGCTGTTTGAAATGTATGCTGATCTCGGTTATGCGTTTTTTTAAACGTTTCCCGGTCCGAAGGTAAAAAGGGACCCCCGCCCACCGCCAGTTGTCTATGTGAAATTTGCCAGCAAAGTACGTCGGTGTGTTTGAATCACGCGCAACATCTTTTTCTTCGCGATAGCCCGGGACCTCTTGCCCGTCTATCACCCCGGCCCCGTACTGGCCGCGTACGGTGAACCTGTCTATGTATTCATTGTCCATCTGGCGGACAGTCCGGTACACCTTTGCCTTCTCATCGCGGATATAATCCGCCTCAAAACCTATCGGAGGCTCCATCGCGACCAGCGACAGGATCTGCATCATGTGGTTTTGCACGATGTCCCTGATGACGCCTGCCTTCTCGTAAAACCGCGCCCTGTTCTCAATGCCGATTGCCTCGGACACTGTGATCTGCACGTGGTCGATGTAGCGCCTGTTCCAGAGCGGCTCAAAGATGCTGTTGGCAAAGCGGAAGAACATTATGTTCTGCACCGTCTCCTTGCCGAGATAGTGGTCAATGCGGTAGATCTGGCCCTCGTCAAAGGCCCTGCCGATGGTCCTGTTCAGCTCGATGGCGGAGGCCCTGTCGCTGCCGAAAGGCTTCTCAACAATGAGCCGCGTGCTGAACACGCCTTTGCAGAGCTTGCAGACTGAAAGCCTGTCAATTATCCCCGGCATGGACTGCTGGGGCACGGCCATGTAATAAATTATTTCTCTTGTGCCTTTGTCCGTAGTCTTTGTTATTTCTTCAAGCCGCAGGGAAAGTCTCCTGTAACTGTCTTCATCCTCAAAGCCCCCGGAGAGGTAAAAGATATGCCTGCTGAAATTTTCCCAGCATCCCCAGTCGATGGCTTCTTCGCTGTATTCTTCGATGGCCTTTCTGACGAACTCGCGGTATTCATCGTCAGAGCGGGGGCTGGACGCGAACCCGATTACCGAGAACTCTTCCGGCAGGTGCTGGTCTTTGCAAAGGTGATACAATGTCGGCAGGAGCTTCCTCCTGCTCAGGTCCCCTGTGCCGCCGAATATCACCATCGTGAAGGACTGGATATTTACCTTCTCAGGCAATATCTCACAGAAAAACGCGTTTGAGAAACCGGTTTTTTCAGCCGTCAAGACAGTCTCCCGGACTTAATAAACCTGTCCGCATTTATTTACCCGTGACCTTGCCTGTAAAGATATAATCATTGTCCTGCACAGTGCTGTGACATTTTATGCAGTCTTCAACCTTCCCCTCTGCGAGGATGTTGAACTGAGGATCAAACTTTGCCCAGAACCAGTCGCCGCCTTCAGGATTGTAATCCTTCGCCTTATACATAACCGTGATTGCCATCAATTGCTTGTTTGCATCATAGTTTTCTTTTACGATTATGGACTTGCCGGCCATGCCCTTTCCCTTTTTGATTGAATCAAGCGCAGCGTCATTTACATACGTTGTTAAAAGCGCCCCGTGAGGTTCTTTACCCTGATACATCTCTCCTTTGCCGGGCCATTTCTTCCATTTCTTGTACGGCTTGTGGGTTGTAATGTGATAGCGCACGTCTCCGCCTGCAGGCCAGGGCGTATGCTTCATGATTGCCTCATAAGGAATTGCCGCGATACCTTTCTCAGGATGCATGGCATAGGCAGCAGACACCACAGCCACGGCAAATAATAATACCGATAGAATCAGCATCTTCTTTCTCATTTCTTTTCTCCTTTCAGTCTTAAAAAGGTTAGCATGGACAGGTTACTATTAGTAAATACTGCCCGGGTTCTTTTCTTAAATAAAATATAGCACATCTTTTTTGCGTCCGCATTATTTTTATGAAATATAGTGTCCATATCTTGAGCGGCCGTGATGCGTGGCATATCCTGAAAAATGTCACTGAGGGGTGTATATCGTTACAACAGGTTCGAAGCTGAATATCTCCATCGCAGAGTCAAACACCTTGGCCTTTTTATGGCCCTTTATTTTCTCCTCAATATTCCCCGGCAGCCTCTGCACGGTCCCGTTGGATATAACGACTACAGGTGAATGCAACCCCTCTTTAATTCCCCCCTTGCTAAGGGGGGACACAGGGAGGTCTTCATAATACCGCGGATTCCTGTACTCCCACGTAAATCTGAGCGCGGATTCTTTTATCTGTTCAAAAGGCAAAGTAAAGCTCGCGTCGTAATTATATTTGATGTCTTTATCTGTGAACATATCAAGCATAGGTACCGTGACCGCGATATTGACGATTGTATCTGTCGCGGGGATTGTGAAGGCCTCTATCCGATCAGCCTCAATTGAGTTTAAAAACTCCCCAGCGTCTTTTATGTTTACCAGATTCATCTTTTGCAGAAACGGCAGGTAGGCCGCGATTGCCACGGTAAGCGAAGCAGCAACTACGCAATAGACAGTAAACCTTCTGAGCTCAGCGGTTTTGATTTTCTGTAGACCATATGAAGCCATCAGCGTCAACATCGGAAAGGCCACCATTACATATCGCGCCCTCCTTATTTGCAGAAGTATGATAAGGAACAACAGCCAGCCGACAATGATAAACTTTAAATCCCTTTTCCGTATGGCCTCAAAGACGGAATACACTGCCGCAAGTGTAATGAACGGATGGACCTGAAATAGGAAGGTCGAGACAAAGCTCTCCCCCCACCTTCTTAATCCCGGGGCCTGATATTCCCGGAGGAATTTTATCTGTGCAAATATGACATCGTATTTGATCCAGACCATAATGGCAATGAGTAATCCTGCAATGAAGAAGACCGTGATACCGCGACAGATAACCCCACCCAACCTCCCCTTATCTAAGGGGAGGAGCAAGGAGGGGTTATCTTCTGTGCTCTGTCTTCTGTCTTCTGTCTTCTGTTTTCTGTCTTCTCTGCTCTGCACAAGGAATATCACAGGCAACACCGAAAGCATCACCCACGTCGAATACTTGGAGAAGACAGCGCAGAATATGGCAATGGATGAGACTGTGACCCATATCCCGCCTTTGCTCAGGGCGTTAATGAACGTAAAGATCGAGAGCATGAGAAAAAACATTGTGGGCACATCAACGAGCATAAGAGGAACCTGCGGGAAAAAATAAGGGATTCCAAGAAGAAGTAATCCCGCAAGAAACCCCGTCTCCTCATCCCAGAGTTTTTTCCCGGTGAGACAAGTAAGCACAACGGTCATCGAGAATAAAAAAGTCGTGAAGGCCTCAATGTATATTCTCGCTTCCCCAAAGATTCTGAAGATCAGCCCGTAGAAAAAGGACATGAGCGGCAGGTCCGTCCACGCGTTGATCTCCCTGCCCCATTCACTGATGAAATACTTTATCCCGTACAGTTCAAGATGCTTGGCCTGGGTGAAATACCTCGAAGCATCCACTAAAAGCTCCGGCTCGCCCCAAAAAACCGCGCTCACTGCAAACGAAAGAAGAAAGAGGAGTCCTCCTTTGTAAAAGGGGGATGCAGGGTGATTTCCAGATGATAACCGTGACAGGAAATACGCAGCCGCTATCCCGCAGATCAGGACAACAGCAAACCGGACCAAATCAGCATCTGCAAAAGCCCACTGCCAGCTTGTCAGCCTGTTGTCGTCAAAGGCGCGGCAGGCGTATTGAACAAAAAATGTTGAGAATGTCAGAAGCGCTATGAGGATGGAGGCGAATATATTTTTGCGAGATTGTTTGCCGGGAAACATTTCTGAGTATATTACATGAAAGGCCCGGTTCTGTCATTCAATGCTTGGTGCGGTGGAACTGCAAGCGCTGCTGTTTATGAACGAATTTATATAGTGCCAGTGTATAATTGTCATTCCGGCAGTTCTTAAGCCGGAATCCAGTTTTTTTAAAGTCCTGGATGCCCGATTAAAGACCCCCGATTACGAAATTCGAGGGCAGGCTTCGGGCATGACAAAAAAATAAATGGCAATTTATGGACAGACTCTAAACAACTGCCGGCACCCTACCACGAGATCACTCTGTCATGAGAGAATATCTCATCAACAATTTTTTCATAGGAGACTTTTTTTTTGGAAAGCTCGATAACTTTCACTTCATGGGCCTTTGACTGGGCATCTATGATCTTCTTCGATAACCCCGTCGGCTTATCGTTTATGATATGGAGGACCTTCATAGCACGATCACCCTGTCGGCCTCGTGGTTCATCATGGCATTGTTATACTGGCTTCCGCAGACCATCTCCCCGCAGGCCCCGGTTTTCGGCACATTAAGCTTCTGGGTGGAGTAATCGCAATAGCTCATGCTGACTCCAGGCAGCTTGCACAGCGCGGCTATTTCCTTCTTTGAAAGAAGCTTAACCCCGTCATCCATGAAAAAGACAATGACCTCATGCCCTTTTGATTGCGAAGCCTTTGTTAAGCCGATCAGGTCCTTTGCGTGCCTGTCTGTATTAACGAAAATGCCGAGTTTCATGTCAGTAAATATTATACACGAAAAAAAAGCCCGGATGATCTGTCAACCATCCGGGCTTCATTGTAAATTCCTATTTCTCTACAGGATACTTCTCATTATTGCCCCACTCCATCCAGGAGCCTATGTAAATTTTGACATCCGGATAACGTAAGACCTCTTTGAGGACAATATACGTGTCAGCAGCACGCGGACCGCCTTCGCAGTAGGTGATCACTTCTTTATCAGGTGTGACTCCCGCTGCCTCATAAGCGGCTTTAAGGTCAGCAACTGATTGATAAACTCCGCCTTCACCACGGTTTGTCGGATAAAAATTCAGATTGACCGCCCCGGGAATGTGGCCTTTACCTTTTATATATGGAATGTCCTTTTCCCCTGTATATTCATCTTCAGCGCGGGTGTCTACAACAACAACTTTGGGGTTCTTGAGATTTGCCAATATGTAATCCGCATTTGCCATCATGGACTTGTCGCCTTCACCTGCCACGTAAGTAGCCGGGGAAATTTTTACTGGGTCAGCTGATGTCTTGCGGCCCTCTTTCTCCCATTTGTCTAGAGAACCGTTCAGTATAGTCACATATTTATGGCCGAAATATTTCATCAGCCAGTATGCGCCGGAAATAAAAGGGTTCGCGGCAGGTGTGCTGTATAAAACCACATGCGTGTCATTTCTGCTTATGCCGAGTTTGCCCATCAAGGCTTCGAATTTTGCCTTGTCAGGGGCGCCGTTATTATTCATGGCAGCCATAAGATCGCCCATCGGGAGATAAGCGGAGTCTGCGATGTGTTTGCCTTCATATTTCTTCACATCATCATCTCCGACAAAACCTACGTACACCAATTTGGCCTTCTCAATGTTATCTCCCAGCCACTGGGTCGAACCAAGCGGGTCCGCAAATGCATTCTGGTTCACGCTGACAAGCGCTGTCAGAAGCATCAGTGCGATAAAACCAAACACGATTTTTTTGCGTAAAAACATACTTCCTCCTTTTGAATGAAAGTTATTTTTGATGATAGCGGAAAATAATCCTCCATATTAAATAATACGTGCTTGTTTTATGTCAAGTGTTCTAATAACAGTTTAAAAAGAAATTATGCCATCTTTCTCACCATCTTGTTTTTAGTTTAAGTTAATATATCAATTAATGGAGAAAACCTGTTATACCGTCACAGCGGGATCGAAACCGGAAAGAATCGATACATATGTTTCCCTGAAAAGCGGCCTCACGCGTTCGAATGTTCAAAGGCTCATTGCAGAAGGTCATGTCCTGGTCAATTCATCTTCGGCAAAAGCAGGCCATAAAGTTAAAGTAGGCGACCGGATCGAGTGGACGTTGCCGGCCGCGCTGGAAGGTTTACTCATTCCGGAAGACATACCATTAGACGTCATCTACGAAGACGAATATATGATAGTCATAAACAAACCTCCCGGCATGGTAATGTATCCCGGCCTGGGCCATGACAGCGGCACACTCATGAATGCCGTGGCCTCAATAACAGGGAAACTCTCCTCGGTCGGGGCCCCTTTGCGGCCGGGCGTTGTACACCGCCTGGACCAGGACACCTCAGGGCTGATAGTAATAGCCAAAGACGACACAGCCCATCATGATCTTGTAAAACAATTCAGGGAGCGCGAAGTTGAAAAGCATTACCTGACCCTCCTGTATGGAAATTTAAAAGCTGACAGCGGTGAAATAAAGACCCTTATCGGCAGGTCCGCGTCAAGCAGAAAGAAGATGTCGGCAAAACCCAGAAGCGGCAAGGAGGCTGTTACCCGATACGAAGTGGTTAAAAGATTTAAATTCGCCACGCTGACAAAGGTCAGGATCATCACCGGTAGGACCCACCAGATCAGGGTCCATTTCGCGTCAATTGGGTTCCCTGTGTTAGGCGATAAAACTTACGGCAAGAAAACCGCGATCACGTTCGCGCAAAAAACTATCAGCTTTCCCCGCCAGATGCTTCACGCATACAGTTTAAAACTCAAACACCCTGTCAGCGGAGAGGTCATGGAATTCACCGCCCCCATGCCGGAAGATATAAAAAAGGCGATGGAGGAGTTTGAGGGATAGGCCCAGTAAGAAAAAAAGACATTATTTGATACTTCGCTAAACTTCTTCAGCAGGCTGTTCGCTGTCGACCGGCTGCAATTCTTCTTTGTACCCGCACTCTTTTTTCAGGCACGCGAGGACTTGTTCCTTCTTTGTCTTCTTCTCTATTAAAATGCTTGCGCCGCATTTGGGGCACTGTTTATTTACCGGTTTATACCATGTCGCGAATTTGCATTTCGGATAATTGCCGCAGCTGAAGAACACCTTGCCCTTTTTCGTCCTTTTCTCGACGATCTCTCCGCCGTCTTCAGGGCATTTGACGCCGATGCTCAGGGCCTTTGTTGTCTTGCACTCAGGATATTTACTGCATGAAATGAACTTCCCGTACCTGCCTGTCCTGAGCACCATCGGTGAACCGCATTTTTCGCACTTCTCATCCAGTTCCTGCAGCACGGCATTTTGCGCTGCATTGCCGGCGCCTTCCTGCTCAAGGGGTTTGGTAGTTTTGCATTCGGGATATCCAGTGCACGCGATGAACCTGCCGTGCCTGCCCCATTTGATCACCATCGGCTTGCCGCATTTTTCACAGACCTGGTCCGTTGGAATGTCCTGGGGCTTTACCTTGCCGATGATTGCCATTGCCTCCGCGAGGTCCTTGTCAAAAGGCTTGTAAAAATCATTCACGACATCAACCCACTTGAAGCCGCCTTCTTCTATCTTGTCGAGATTGTCCTCCATGTTCGCGGTAAAGTTATAGTCCATGATATCAGCGAACCTCTCAACAAGCAGGTCGCTTACAACAACGCCGAGTTCTGTCGGCTTGAATTTGCCTTCGGCCTTTTCCGCGTATTTTCTGTCCTGTATCGTTGAAAGAATAGAGGCGTATGTGCTCGGCCTTCCGATGCCCCTGGCCTCAAGCTCTTTTACAAGCGAAGCCTCAGTGTATCTTGGAGGAGGCTGGGTGAAATGCTGTTTCGGGATAATGCCGTGAGACTTCAGTGTCTCATTCTCTGATAATGAAGGCAGGAGCCCTTCTTCTTCTTTTCCGTTATCTGTGCTTTCAATATACAGCGTCATAAATCCGGGGAATATAACTACTGTGCCTGATGCGCGGAAGGTGTATTTGTCCGCGCCTATATCGATTGAGGTCTGCTCAAGCTGCGCCGATTCCATCTGGCTCGCGACAAAACGCTCCCAGATGAGCTTGTAGAGTTTGTACTGGTCCGGTTCAAGAAATTTCTTTACGGCGGCAGGCGTCCTGTAAGCAGACGTCGGCCTGATCGCCTCGTGCGCCTCCTGCGCTGATTTCTTGCTTTTGTAAACCGGGGGTTTTGGCGGGGCATAATCCTTGCCGTATTCCTTGACGATGAATTCCCTTGCCTCCTGCTGCGCCTCGGCTGCCGTCCGCACGGAATCAGTTCTCATGTAGGTTATAAGTCCGGTTGAGCCTTCTTCGCCGAGTTCAATACCCTCGTAGAGTTTCTGCGCCAGCATCATGGTCTTTTTCGCCGTGTACCTGAGCTTCCTTGCGGCATCCTGCTGAAGTGTGCTTGTGATAAAAGGCGGTGAGGGCGAGCGTTTCCTCTTTTTCTTTTCAATCTTGGTGACAATAAAGCTCTTGCCCTGCAGATCTTCAACTATGCCCCGCGCCTGTTCTTCATTTTTAATGTCAGCCTTCTGCCCGGCTACCTGGAAAAGTCTCGCCTCAAACTGCGGCGGCGTTTTGCCCTCCAGGGCAGCGGTGATGCTCCAGTATTCTTCCGACTTGAACGCCTCTATCTCTCGCTCCCTGTCTACTACGAGCCGGACCGCAACAGACTGCACCCTTCCGGCGCTGAGGCCGCGTCGCACCTTGCGCCACAGAAGCGGAGAGAGTTTGTAACCGACGAGCCTGTCAAGGACCCTTCGCGCCTGCTGGGCGTCAAAAAGATTTGAATTGATCTTCCTCGGGTGCTTGATGGCCTCTGTCACGGCCTTTTCCGTTATCTCATTAAATTCCACCCTGAATACTTTTGCGGAATCGCCGTTCAGCTCTTCGGCAATGTGCCACGCTATCGCTTCACCCTCTCTGTCGGGGTCGGGACCGAGAAACACCTGATCAGCCGCCTTTGCCGCCTTCTTCAGGTCCTTCATTACCTTCTCTTTCCCCTCGATCACAACATATGTGGGGGCGAAGTTATTTTCAACATCAACGCCTATATCTTTTTTGGGAAGGTCTTTGACGTGGCCGATTGACGCCTTGATGGTAAAATCCTTGCCGAGGAATTTACTGAGCGTTTTTACCTTGGCAGGAGACTCAACTATTAAAAGTGATTTCATCTGATATTACCTCTTGTATAAAAAATACTGCCCGTTAAGTGCGATGCTTATGCCGTTTATCTAATCGGCAGTTCAAGGGAAACCTTTACATCGAAAACCACAGAGGGCACAGAGAGAAATTTTTTGTTTTATTAATCCACAGATTACACAGATGCGCACAGATTGTTTTGTTTAAATTCCATCTGAGTAATCTGCGAAATCTGTGGATTCAATTTTTTATCATTCTCTGAGCGCTCTTTCAATTCAGGGAAAAGTTCTTACCCTGTAACTGTCTTACAACTCCTTTTAGTTCAAGACTCAATAGTACTGACAACGCCTTGCTTGTGGGCATTTTTATCTCTCTGATAATAGAATCTACATGCTTCGGCTCACTGCCCAGATAATTGTAAAGCGCCTTTTCGTCGTCGCTCATCGCGGGCAGCGATTTTTCAGCGCATACTTTATCTTCTTTTAAAATGCCTTTTATCTGGGGGCGGAGTTCCTCCAGCACCTCTTCAGCGCTTTCCACGAGCTTTGCGCCTTTTTTAATAAGGTCATTTGTGCCCTTAGAATTTTTTGACGTGACGTTCCCAGGGACCGCAAAGACCTCTTTGCCCTGCTCAAGTGCATAGGCTACTGTAATGAGAGAACCGCTGTCAAGTGCGGCTTCTACAACAATGACGCCAAGCGATAACGCGCTGATGATCCTGTTCCTCCTTGGGAAATTCTCTCTGTTAGGCAAGGTGCCGAATGGGAATTCGCTGATAACGGCCCCGGACGAGGCGATCTCATCAACGAGTTTTTTGTTCTCCGGCGGATAAGGGACGTCGATGCCTGAGCCTAACACGGCGATCGTCCTGCCGCCTGCCTTCAACGCGCCTTTGTGAGAAACGCTGTCTATCCCTCTTGCCATGCCGCTTACCACTGTCAATCCTGACGCAGACAGTTTATAACTCATTTTTTCCGCCATCTGCATTCCATAATTAGTTGAGGTCCTCGAACCTACCATTGCTATAGCATACTTGTCAGTGTCTTTCAACTCGCCCTTGACATAAAGCACGGCAGGGGCCCCGTGGATGCGTTTCAATATTTCGGGATAGGATTTATCATTGCGGGTTACAAGACGCACATTGTTTTTTTCCGCCTTCTCGATTTCCTCCTGCACCTTCTGCCACTGATTAAAAGCTGCGATGTTACCCGCCCTGTTTTCGCCGATGTCCTCTACCTGTCTCAATTCCCTGACAGACATACGGAAGATATTTTCAGGGCTGCCGAATGCAGCAAGCAACCGCCCCGCGGAAACAGGGCCAATGTCGGGAACGAAATTCAGGGCAAGCCAGTATTTCAGGTCAGGCATAATTTATATAATGCAAAATGAGAAAGGAAAAATGCAAAAGCAGGATTTTTATTTCCCGCTCCGCAGCTTCCGCATTTTCAAACGCAGCGCATTCAGTTTTATAAATCCCTCCGCGTCCTTCTGGTTGTAAACAGTCTCAGCCTCAAACGTCGCAAGCTGCGGATTGTACAAAGACCTCGGGGATTTTCTGCCGGCCACCATGCAATTGCCTTTATAAAGCTTTAAACGCACAGTCCCAGACGCGCCTTTCTGCGACTCGTCAATGAGGCTCTGCAGTGCCAGTCTTTCAGGAGAGAACCAGAAACCGTAATAGATCATCTCCGCATATTTGGGCATCAGGGAATCTTTCAGGTGCATGACCTCCCTGTCGAGGGTGATCGATTCGATCGCGCGATGGGCGATCTGAAGCACTGTGCCGCCCGGTGTCTCGTACACGCCCCTGGATTTTATGCCGACAAACCTGTTTTCAACCATGTCCAGCCTGCCGATGCCGTGTCTTCCCGCGATGTCGTTGAGTTTTTTCAGGAGGTTTGCGGGCGAGAGCTTTTTCCCGTCAACGGAGACCGGGTTGCCATCCGCATAACCGATCTCGATATACTGGGGTCTTGACGGGGCTTTCTCAGGAGATACGCTCAATGTAAACATGTCAGCGGGAGGCTCAGCCCACGGGTCTTCCAAAATCCCTCCCTCATAACTTATGTGAAAGAGGTTCATGTCAGAGCTGTATGGTTTCTTTTTCGTCACTGGCACAGGTATGCCGTTTTTCTTCGCATAGTTTATCAATGATTCCCGTGAATCGAATTTCCATTCCCTCCACGGGGCGATGACCTTTATGTCGGGTTTTAATGCATAGTACGTCAATTCAAATCTCACCTGATCATTGCCCTTGCCGGTTGCTCCGTGAGCGACCGCGTCCGCCTTTTCCTTTTGTGCAATTTCAATCTGCTTTTTAGCGATGAGAGGACGCGCAATTGACGTGCCCATGAGATAAGCGCCTTCGTACACCGCGTTTGCCCTCAGCATCGGGAACACATATTCCTTCACAAACTCTTCCCTGAGGTCTACGACATAAGCCTTTGAGGCGCCTGTCTTCAGGGCCTTGCTTTTTACTGCCTTAAGATCTTCACCCTGTCCGAGGTCTGCGCAGAAGGCGATAACTTCGCAATCATAAGTCTCCTTCAGCCATTTGATAATTACAGATGTATCAAGCCCCCCGGAATATGCGAGCACTACTTTTTTTATCTTCATTGCTTTCTCCTGAAATTGTTTTTTGATGAAACATTATACCTCAACATAGGTTGAAATGTTAAAATCTATTCATGAGAAAAAACGCTTCTTTCATCGCGATCTTCTTTTTCGTGGCAGTCCTCCTGTATATGCTCTCAAGAAAGGAATTCGCGCCCATCCCTGCCGACGAAAGACACGTCAGCGTAACTGCCAAGGAAAGATGCCTCGATTGTCATGCAAAGGACAAAGAGGCGCCCCTGAAAAAAGAACACCCTCCAAAAGACCAGTGCTTTGAATGTCATAAAAGAGCGAAGAAATAATTCATATGACCAAAGACATCGGCATAGTTGACACGCGCAGCGTTTCGCCCACTGTAAGCGCTGCCGGTAAAGGCGTCAATGTAAAAGCAGGCACTGTTGTTAAGGCGGAGGTCGTGGATTTTACGAAAGATGGGAATGCCCTCCTTCGCATCATTCCTGCCGGTACAAATAAAGATGCTATGGCTGAAACGATCATTAAAGCCTTCTCCGGGGTCCCTCTTGTCAAGGGACAGAGCGTGTTCCTTGAAGTCCTCGGGTGCAAAGACAATATCAGGATGCAGCTTGTCGGAGACATGAAAGGCCCGGCAGCGCCTTTACAGCAAAACATCCCGGTGAAATTTCTCGATATGCTTGCCGGGCTTTCCGAATCAAAACTCGGCAACCTGGAATTCAAAGACCTTGTGAGCATGCTCAAGTCCCTGCCTGAGAGCATAAAGGCGGCCATCCCGGAATTCGAAGGTCTTGAAAAACTTCTGCTTAACGCAAAGGAGCTGGACGGCAACCTCCTCCGCGCCTTTGTAGAGACATCAGGAGTGGCCTTTGAAACAAAATTAAAGATTGCCGTGCAAAGTGATCCCAAATCATTTCTCCGGAATCTTATTGCGCTCCAGGCTGGAGGAGACCTGAAAGGGCTGCTCATCAGGCTTGCAGATCTCCTGAAAGACAAGGATGTCATTCAAGCCCTCAGGAAGGGAGGTGTTAAGATCTCGCAGCTCTCTGACATGGTCGAAAAATTTACCCGGAATATAGAGTTCTTCCAGTTGACGTCAAAGATCGAAGATATGTTCTACACCTTCCTGCCGCTCCTGTGGGACGGCTTGAAAGACAGTGAATTCCTGTTCAGAAAAAATAAAGATGGAGAAAATGATTCGTATGCCTGCGATATAAACCTGGACCTCGAAAAACTGGGGAAACTCTCCGTTTCAGTGACAACCCTTGATAAGGCATTTTATGTTTCTTTTTTTGTTGAGCAGCCGGAGATCGCGGCAATCATAAGTTTGGAAAAGAAAGCGCTCAAGGACCGTTTTGCGGCACAGGGACTTAAGCTGAAGGCAATTCATGTCAATCAAAAAAAGGACATATCCTTTGGTAAAGCCCAGTGCCGGGGGATTAATTTAACAGCATAACCATGAAAGAAAAAACCGGAAAAGCCGCGGCATTAAAATATATACACGGAAAAGACCCCGCTCCACAACTTGTGGCCAAAGGCAGGGGAGAAGCCGCAAAAAAGATCCTCGAGATCGCAAAGAAACACGATATCCCCATCCACGAAGACAAAGAACTCGTCGAACTCCTTTCAACGCTTGACCTGTACCAGGAGATACCGCCTGAATTATACAGGGCGGTAGCAGAGATCCTCGCCTTCATTTATTTAATAGACAGGAAAGTCCCGCTCAATAAACCCCGTTAGAATGCTTTCGTCCTTCTTATATAGGGCATGCATAAAACAAGCAGTCCGGGAAATAAGACGGCGCTCAGTGCCTGCAAGGGATATTTAATCACGAAAACCACCGGCGTCAACAAAAATCTTACCGCGGTTTTTAAGACAACATGCCTGCTTATGAAATCCGCAGCAGGAGGCGAGTATTTATAATAATAATGTACAAATGTCCTGCCTGCGGAGTTAGTCAATAGATGATGGTCTCTGAATTTTGTTAAGACCGTTACCTCCTCCGCAAGATAGCTTCCGTACGCAGCGGTCGCAATAAAACAACCGCCTCCTCCACCGCCGCCTCCTCCTCCACTACTAACGCAGGTCGTCCCTGTCTTGCCTGCTGAGATTGAATAAGCTGCGCTGTCCAGAGAAGACGATATATTCATGACTACCATCACTGCTTTGGAATAAGTCGAGGCAGTTCCAAAGAGGTCTATCTGAGATGAAACACATGCGCTGCTTAATGTTACATCCTGTTCATCGTAGACGCCGGGGGCCTTTTGTAAGATAAGCCTTACAGCAAGGTTTCCCGAATTCATATTATTGAATGTTAAGGTGAGGGTTGACGATGTTTCGTCAGGCTTAAAGGCATAGAAGCGGCTGGACAAATGATCTATTGTGCCGCTTATGCTTTGCGGAAATGTCGCGTATGCTGCCTCATGACGGATTAGAGGATAAGAAGCCCCGTCAGGATAATCTCTCTTGTAATTTGCCGCCTGAAACAGGCTGAAGGCCGAGCTTAAATTTGTTCCCTGTGATACAAGTGCACCTGATATAGCATCAAGCGCTGTCGCGCCGCTGCCGATCCGGCCCCACACCGATTTTATTAAACCGCTGCCGAAGGTTTTTGAAAGATATTTTGCGAAGATAACAGTGCCGTATTCGTGAATGTTATCTGTTGAAGTCAGAGGAAGTTCAGGAGAGTCAAACCACCTGTTTGGCCTTCCGGCAGTGCCTGCTATCGTTACGCCGTCTATATCGTACCATGTCTCCCCGATGTCCCATTGACCGTTATCATTAATATCATCATACTTAAAGCCTTCGTAGTTGAGATAATCTTTTACCTCAGGATAGATGAGGTCTTCCATCCATGTGGCTGCAGCCTCCATCCACCATGCGTTTGCCGTCGTGTTTACAGTGTATTGAAACTGGGATGTATGAAAGAATTCATGCGCGGCGGTCACCTTCTGCGCCCCGGTCTGGTTGCCAAGCGGGTCAAGGTTTTCAGGGAATCCAACGAAATCATTTTCTATGACAATATAAACATCGGAAGGACTGGAATCGAAACTCGTATACCCGAAGGCATCCATATTAATCAGATACACGTCAAGCCTGGCATCACCGCCTGCCGTGCCGTCAGACGGCGGGGTAGTGTAGCCCATATTTGTAATTACCTGCGTCCAGGAATTATCAAGGTATCCGGCAAGGTCAATGACATATTGCGGAACTGTAAGCGCATTTCCGTCAAAACCGAAGACCGCATCTCCATTGGTGTTGTCTTCAGTATAATGGATTTTAAAATGCCCGCCTGCGCTGTCATAGGTCAGAACAGTTATGCCCAGCCCGTAGAAGTCCGGGTCGTTTGTGTCAGTCGGTCTTTGAAGGACGAAATGATTGTCTTTAAAAAGAAGATGACTGTTCTCTTTGGCCTCAAGAATTACAGGAGTTGCTGATTTTACCGGCGCGTCTGATTGAAAAGCACTTGGGAGTCTCTTTTTGTTGAATATTGCGTCGAGTTTATAATTAAGTGCAGACTGATAATCCAGTTCTCCCTTCTCGTAAGCCTTCTGTAAAAGATTTATGCTGTCTTCTTCTGAATAGGAAGACGCGGGAAAAAATAAGATACACCCTGCAAGAAATAAAAGGCGGATGCTGTAAAAAAGTTTCCAGTTCAATCTCTCAACACTAACCCTTTCTGAATATTTTTAATTGTGGTCCTGCCTTTCGCAATATTCACTCTGCCAATATTTTCATTGTTGAAGACAATATCATAATCTCCGGGTGGAAGTTCAATCATGAATATCCCCTCATCATCAGTTGTTATCTCCGGAGACCACTTATCTTTGATCAGAGTTATCCTCTCTCCCTTAAACGTCTGGAAAATACCTTTGTGCTCCTTCAGCTTTCCCCCGGTAACGGGTTTATAAACAACCCCCGTCAGGATTCCCTTTCCGGCGTCTTTCAGAGGAGAAAGTGAAACCTTGTCAACCTTCACCGATTTCTCCTGCGCCCTGAAAATTATCGCCTCTGGATAATATCCGTGCTTCGTGAAGAAAAGCGCCCCGTACTGCCCTGAGGTTACACCGTGCGCTTCTGCAAATTTATCATTTGCGGGGATTGTTTTTAGAGCGGTCCCGTCAAATAAACTTATCTCAGTATGGTTGACGATGCGTCCCCTGATATCAGCCGGGGTTATTTCAACAAGGATTTCCGTGCCCGCGCAGGATGTGTTTATAAGCAACAGCAAAACAAAAATCATTAAAAAATGCATGGAGCTATTTTATCATGTTCTCAGGATAAAAAAAGGGCGGGGCTTAAGCCCCGCCCTTTTTGAGCAGATTCTTTTACTGAAGCTCTCCGCCTATTACAGCAGGAGCATTTGTAATTACCGGCTCATCACCGATAGCGGGGTCTTCCCATGTATCGATTGAGGGCAGGGCATAGGAAGTAAGCGTCAGTGTTGAACAATTGCTGATATCAACACTCTGCATCCTCTGTTCCTTCCTCAGGGCCTTTATAAGATATTCATTGGTCCCTTCGCTGCAATCCGAACCGTCTGCGATTGTAATCTCAGGCACCCACCTTGTGTCGGGGCCGCAGTTTGTCGGCGCTCCGGTATCCATGTCTATGCATGTGCCCGGGATGCCGTGGAGATTTCCAAAACCGCTGTATTCAAGATAAAAGGAGACACCATCGTACTTGTGTCCAGCCTGTGAGTGAACATACTGCACCTGTAACGGCGGCTGAAATTCCAGAACTGCTCCGTTGGCATCTTTCAGTACAGTAAACTGGTTCCACTGGTTCGCGCCTGTCTCCCAGGTGTAGTACTCTGTTAATTCGCTCCACGCCTTCCATCCGCAGGTCCCTTCATTCGCTAATCCGTCCTGGTTCCAGTCATCGCATGCAAGCTTTGCAAGATTGGCTTCTGTTGGTTCAAACAACGCGCCGCTCATGAAACCCCACTGCTGGCCGCCTGTGCCGGTCCCCCAGAGAAGCGCATTGCCGCCTTCTTTGAGGATCATGTCATCAGCCGATGCGCTGAAAGTATAATTGTGGGACGAATCAACCTGAGGATCGTAACCAGGCTGATATGTCGGGTCAGAAGGCGAAATGCCGCCTGCGCCCGCACTGTATTTTGGACAATTGTCATAGCATTTGAAGCTGGCCGGCACAGTGTCTCCGGGGAACACAGCGTCTTCCTTAAAGAAAATTACGGAAGTTGCGTCTGTCGGGTTGTTGCAGCTAAAAGTGGGCTGGGCCGGAGGGGGATTGTTATTCCATGTGCAGGTCAATTTTACCCTTACCTGCCCCCCTAATGACTGGGACCAGAAATTAAGCTCACCCTGATTAAGGGCGCTTAAGTCCATATTAGACTCGGCGGTGTTCTCCCACATATTATTTTGCTGGTTCATCTGGGCGAACTTTACGAAGTTCGCGCCGTTCCATTTTACACGGGCGCTGTTGCCGTTGTCCCACCAGTCCAGAGGGACATTCTTGATAGCGCCAAGCGTAGTTGTATTTCTTACGTGCTTTTTGAGCCTGCCGCCTATTTTAACTACAGTGTAAGGCACTGCTGTTTCTCCGCCCTGTCCGTATGAGACTTTATAAACGGTAGTGCCGTTAATTACGTTAGCTTCCTCTGGAAGCCATAAGCCGTAATAGCCGATCCATCCGTAGTAGTTGTCTTTCTTAATAGGGAACCCGGAATTGCGAGTCACTCTGCTGCCGTCTGAGTTGTAAAGACCATAGTCCCAGGCGGTTTCGTCAAAAGACGACCTGCTGAAACACTTAGGGTCGGAATTGTCTGCGTTTGCCCTCATGAAATTTGTAGTGTTGAAGGCAATATTGAAACTTTTCTCCTGGGATTGGCCGTTCCAACTATCCAGGGTATAGGCGGTCCCGCTGCCACTCGATCCGTCTGCAGCCCTGTTTAATACTGTCTTCTCGCTGAAGGTCCCGCCTTCATTGCCTTCATTGGCGAATTTCAAGAGCACCTGTCCGGTGATATCTACCTCTGTTTTCAGGACCCCCTTGAACGCGGCAACGTCTGTGTTTACAACACCGTTAACCACAGGATGTCCTATAAAGTTCATTGTAAATATACCGTAAGGGTTCGTGTCGCTTTTGCCTTCAGTTATCGCAACCTTGACATAGATCACTTTTTCAGGCATGTCCTTGTCCGCCTCTTCATGGACCCAAACTTTGACAATGTGAGGCGAACTGCTGTCGGCCCTTGAAGAGTTGACGGTCCACATCTCATAGTCAGGCGCTGTAGAGCCGGACGACTGGTTCTGTGAGCTTTCCCCGGCGCTTGCGGCGTCGTCTTTACTTTTACTGCATTGATTCATGTCGATCTGGGCTTTATAATCGCCCTTGTTGATCATGACGTCGTATTTGGTTTGGGCCATCGCGCAGAGTATTTCATTAATAATGCTGAATGCTTCTGCGGAACGCTCATGTACATAAACTTCCTGCTTGTCATTGTTGTAATCTGAATTTGACGGGATGTCTGAAGGACTGAGATAGAGTTTTCCTATCATCAACGCCGCTACCTTACTCGTTGATGCTTTAGCTTCCACAACACTTACTTCTTCGGCCACAGTTAATGCCGTGACACTTCCGCTGCTTCCGCTGCTGCTGCCGCCGCCCCCGCCCCCTCCGCTGCATCCCGCGAATACCACAAGGGCAGTGGCCATCAAGATAAAACAGATTGCTGAAAGAAGATTTTTTTTCATACTTAATTACCTCCTTTAGGTTTATTTTTTTTCGGTGTGCTTCTTTTGAAGCGCCCAAGCTAAATTATTAGCCCGTATCTTCCAACAGCATTTTTTTCGGCATTTTTAGAGAAATCTTTAGCTCCAAGCTCCAAAAAAAAATTATGACCTTATTGTAAATTTTCATTCTGAGGGCGAAATATTTCATGAAACACTTATTAAGTGGCAGAGTTTAATGGAAAAATAGGCAGGCCATCTCTTAATAGCGGATGGAATTAATTATTTAAGGAGACTTTTTTTTGTTCTGATTCTCCCTGACGCAGGATTGCTTTGGCAAGCGGGAGTTTCAAGGAGGGTGCCCTCTTTCGTGCCGGCATCAAGCAAAGGAATTCACGCGCATCCCCTTGTCCTGGGAATATTGAACTGATCTGCCTTCCCTGTCATAGGTCTTGTTTGCTTCAAAAGGAGTAATAAAATTGACATGCTTGCGAATATCTAAAGATTGAAGACTTGGCCCTTTACCACCAACTGCCATTAAATGATTATAAGACGTTATATCAATGATATCTACAGTTGCTTCCTGTTCTGTTGGATAATTTTGTCTCCTGTTGTCGAAATACTGGTTATGCGTACGAATGTCATTTATTGTATAGTTGTCAAGCTTCAGTTTGAAGAAATTAAGAAAGTTCAGATTGATTACCGTTGTCATAAAGCTCTCTTTTTTAAATAGCCCGGCAAATTCTGAGGTTGTTAGTTTGGAATTTATTATACCAAGTCATGAGAAGAATATAAATACAGCGAACATACTTGAGACCGTTAATGCATTGTTGACCTATTTGGATGCAGCATCTACAATATACTTAACTCAAAGGGAACAAACTTGCTTTAATTCAAATTAAGTAATAGTCGTGATACAATTTTGTAATTCAGGGAACACGCGCTTAATAAATAGTTGACAACCGGTTGATTTAATATTGTTCCTTGGTTGCCTTGTATAAAGAGGTCGGAAAAGAATTGTTACGGTCAATTATGATAAGAAAAAGATTAGGAGTGTTTTTGCTGTTTCTCATTGACATCGCAGTAGTCTTTCTTGTGCTGGAGAGCGCGATGTTTATCAGAAAGAACACCCTGCCGTATTTCGTGCGGTTCCCGGAGTATCCCTCAATAGATTTCATTTTTTTCTGGTGGATTTTCCCTGTATGGGTGTTTTTTTTCGCATATGAAGGACTGTATACAAGAAGGTTCTCTTTCTGGGATGAGGTTAAGGTATTGTGGAAGGCGATCTTTTTTTCATCGCTCGGGGTATTTACGATACTCTATTTAGGCAAGTTTGGTGAGCAGGTATCCAGGACCACTGTAGTATTAATGGGCATCATTTCATTTCCTGTCCTCCCTGTTATCAGGATTAGCGTCAAGAGGCTTTTAATAAATATCGGATTACTTAAAAGCAAAGTCCTTGTTCTGGGGGCCGGAAAAACCGGAGCGCTCATTGCAAAGGCATTAAAGAGAGATGTAAACCTCGGTCTCAATGTCGTCGGCTTTCTTGATGACGACCCGGAGAAGATAGGCAAGAAACTGGAAGGGATAAAGATACACGGAGGGGTTGATAAGGCACAGAAATATATCGGCAGGTGCGGTATAGAGGATGTTGTCATCGCGATGCCGGGTTTCGATAAAGCGAAAACCATATCGTTAATCAACAAGCTGCAGCACAAGACCCATAATATCCTGCTTATCCCCGACCTCTTTGGGATCACGGTGCTCGGTACGAACCTCCAGCACTTTTTCCAGGAACAGGCTATCGGGCTTGAAGTCAAGAATAATCTTGCACAGCCAGTAAATGTCCTTATGAAGAAAATATTTGATATAGCCGCCAGTATTTTGTTTCTATTTCTCCTTGCAATACCGATGTTGTTAATCGTTATTCTTATTAAGACCACCTCGAATGGCCCTGTAATATTTTCACAGGAGCGAAGGGGCAAAAAAGATGTGCCTTTCAGGTGCTACAAATTCAGGACCATGTATAACGGTGCTGAGGAGAGGCTTGAGGCACTGTTTGAAAGCCATCCGGAGGCCCAAAGCGAGTGGAAAAACAATTGGAAACTCAAGGATGATCCGAGGGTAACCAGGATCGGCAGATTTTTAAGAAAGACTTCTCTTGATGAACTGCCGCAGATATTCAATGTCTTAAAGGGCGATATGAGCCTTGTTGGCCCAAGGCCGGTCACAAAGACGGAGATAAATGAATACTATAAAGATGCCGCAGCGCTTTGTTTCTGTGTCCCCCCCGGTCTTACGGGTTTATGGCAGGTGAGCGGCAGGAGCAATACGGATTATGATTACAGGATCACTCTTGATTCGTGGTATGTCAGGAATTGGAATATATGGCTGGATATTGTTATCCTATTCAAGACCGTAAGGGTGGTGCTCAAGATGGAAGGGGCTGTTTAGGGTTGGAATCTAATCAGTAACAGGAGGAGAACATGGAAAAATGGAAATGTACAATTTGCGGCTATGTATATGACCCTGAGGCAGGAGACCCCGATGGGAACATCCCGCCTAATACACCTTTTGAAAAAATACCTGATGACTGGGTATGCCCTGTATGCGGGGCAACAAAAGACCAGTTTGAAAAGGTTTAGCCCGGTTTATTCGTAATGCGTTATGAGTAATGTGTGAAAGAATAACAGATTGCTCTACTCAATATTGAATACTGCCACTTCCTTTATTCCCGGCAGATATTCACCTACAGGCACAAGTTTCTTGCCATCGCTGGCACAGCCTATAATTATAGTCCACAATTGATTAAGCTCTTTCTTTTCCCTGTCATTCTCCGGGGTCATTTTAAGAAGTGAGCCGTCAAGTTCTATTTTCATTATTAACAGCCTCCTTTGCTACTTAAATTTATCAGGGTCTACCACAAACCATGCATTTCCGACTTTATCGCCGGGTGTGTCTCCGGGTTTTTCTTGTCCTTGAAGTAGTAGTAAAGCGGAAACCCGTTTCACTCAAAATAATTCTCGATACAAAAAAGAGGGATAAACGCCAGGGCCTTTATCCCTTTATGACTTATAAGCATCTTCTGTTTCTTCCTCAAGGTGTTATTCATTGTGGACGTGTTTCTTCCAACTGTCCAGATAGTCTTTTGTAACTCTCTTTATCCCGTGGTGGGTTTTTGCATGATCTGCCGCCTTCCTTAAAACGTCGCCAGATGTCTTGCCTTTGGCCACAAAGTCACATTCAACACCTATGTCTTTGCATCCGAGTACCTTCATATCACCACCTCCTTCAACTCACTCTCTAATTAAATTATAGCAGACAAAAAACAGATTACAACTGCCTTGTAAACTCCTCTTCCGCCTCTTTTATCAGCGCTTGCGACTCATAAATATATCTTGGTGAAAAATGAACAGCTTCAATCCTCCCCGCTCCCGCCTCCCTTGCAATTCTCCCCGCCGCTTTCGCGGTAAGATGGCAGCGCTCTTTTGCCCTGTCTTTGTCCTTGTCCATGAAAAAAGTCTCTATATAAAGGACATCCGAGCCTTTTGCAAGTTTAATAATTTTTCTTATATTTTCCTCGCTGCCCGACGCATCCACAACATAGGAGATCTTCTGCCCTTTTGTAATTGTTGCTATTGCCCGTAGTTCTTCAAATGTGCGGGATTTGCCGTCAATTGAAAAAATACTTTCAGTCAGGCCTTCCCTTATTGCCTTTTTGAATTCTCCCAGCCACGGGCCGACCGGGAGATCCATTTTGTTCAGCTTGTCCTTGTCAATGTTTATATGAAAGTCTTCATCAAGACTGAAGGCGAGGCAGGGGATCTGATGATCAAGGATCGTAGATGACACCCTGAAAAATGAACCTTTCATTATTACGCCGTCAAACAATTCAGCCCCTGATTCTTCACGTTTAAAAGAGTTCTGCGCCTTAAAGGAAGTTTTTTTAATGAACTTGTCCGTAACCTCCGAGACTTCGAGCACAAGCGGATAGTCCCCGATAAGGTTCCATGTATAGCTTCTCAATTTCCCCTCAACGCGGTCGGTAAATCCTTCGGGTCCGTAAAGTCTTAGAGGTGTTTCTTTTTTCAGGCTGACCCTGAGGATATTATCGAAACCGATGAAGTGGTCAATGTGAGTATGCGAAATAAAAATATCGGTTGTCTTTAGAATGTCCCTTGCCGAAAGGTTTTCAGTGGATCCAGCGTCAAACATCAGCGCCAGTCCTTCCCTGAGCATCCTCACGTAAAGACAGGGGTCATCAAAGGGACCGTTGAGAAGCCTTGCATGGAAAGAAGGTTTCATGTTTAAAATAATAGCTTAATTAGTGATATAATAACACTTGTCATTGATTGTTAATCATTTTTTTGGCCGGCAGCTAAATATCTGCCATAGAATTGCCGATTTAGTATGTGGGACACATTTGAATTTCTATTACTATTAATGGACGGAGGATTGAATGCCTGAGTTAAGAAAGGACCCGGTATCCGGCAGATGGGTTATTATTTCAGTTGAACGGGGCAAGCGCCCTACTGATTTCGGTATGAGGACCCTCACAAAAAAAGGAGGCTTCTGCGCCTTCTGCGAGGGGAATGAGCGCACAACGCCCCCTGAAATATTGGCCTTCAGGCCGGATGGAAGCAAGCCCAATACACCGGGGTGGACCCTCAGGGTTGTCCCGAATAAGTTTCCAGCCCTGCATATTGAAGGGAATTTAAACAGGGCCGGCGAAGGCATATTCGACAGGATGAACGGCATCGGCGCGCATGAGGTAATTGTAGAAACTCCCAACCACAGCCTGACGCTTTCATCTATGCCGCTGAAGTCAATTGAGGACGCCCTCTGGGCGTTTCATCACCGGATCACGGACCTTAAAAGAGACCCGCGCTTTAAATATGTGCTCGTCTTTAAAAATGAAGGCGAGGAGGCAGGCGCTTCGCTTGAACACACACATTCGCAACTGATAGCCCTCCCCATTGTCCCTCATCTGGTAGAGGAAGAAATTGAGCAGGCAAAGCAATACTACAGCTATAAAGAGCGCTGCATTTTTTGCGACATTATGCGTCAGGAACTAAACAGCAAGACACGCGTCATCTCCGAGAATGAAGATTTCATCGCTCTTGCTCCTTTTGCTCCGCGTTCGCCGTTTGAGACAATGATATTGCCCAAGAAACATGAATCCAGCTTTATGCCTGACGGCAAGTTCACGCTCCTGGCGCAGATCCTTCAAAAAACGCTGAAGCAGATTGACAAGGTGCTTGAGATGCCGCCGTATAATCTGATGATCCACACATCGCCGTTTAAAATCGAGACGAATGAATATTACCACTGGCATATAGAAATAATACCCAAACTTACAAAGATTGCAGGTTTTGAATGGGGGTCGGGTTTTTACATTAATCCCATGCCGCCTGAAGACGCCGCGAAATTCATGAGAGAAGCGGAGATATAGCTATTAGCTATTAGCTGATAGCCATTAGCTTAAATGGCTGAGATAGCGGAAAACAAACAGCACAGCGCAAAGTCCCCTGAGGCGGAGGTCTTGATCAGAGTCTCCCAGATTGCGAGTTCAACTCTTGAACTCAGGGAGATTCTCGACACGATCTCGCATGTCATAGTAGATACCCTCAACAAGGACCTGTGTTCCATCTGTCTTTTAAAACCTGAAAAAAAGGTCATCTGCATTGAATCCTCAAAAGGCAGCACCAAGGAATCCGTTGTCGCCTTCTGCATTAAAGACCAGGACGGCATTATTAATAAGCTGTTTAAAGAGGCGCAGCCGATTGCTATAGACGACATCAGAAAAGAGCCAGATGTAAAGGCGATCCTCAATCCCGAGACAGAAGATATGCTGTCTCTTCTGGCAATCCCGATAGTAAAAGACAACACGGTTACCGGGATCCTCATGGTCCAGACCAGGCAGCCTTATGTTTACAGTGATGATGAAATCAACATTTTCATCATTATCTCTCACAGCGTCAGCGCCGCCATACGGAATGCGGAGCTTTACAGGAGTGTTAAGTCCCAGCTTGATGAGCTAAAAGTAATACACGAAGTCGGCAAGGCAATAACCTCCATCCTGAACATCGATGAACTCCTTCCATATATTTGCGAAGAGGTATCGAAGGTCTTTAATGTGACCGGATGCATTCTCAGGCTCCTTGAGGGAGAAAACCTCCAAATAAAAGCCTCCTACGGACTGCCTGATATGATCAAACAAAAAATGACTCTTCGCACAGGTGAAGGCGTAGCAGGCCATGTCGCGCTTACAGGCGAGCCGCTTGTTATCGACGACGTATCCACTATGCCTGAAAATTTGCACGTGCCCGAGATACAGGCAACCTCCGTGCTCTGCGTACCGCTCACTATCGGCGAGAATGTAATCGGCACCCTTGGGCTCTATGATAAAAAAGACGAGTGGGGAATTACGACATTCACAAAGGATGATGTAAATACACTGATAACATTCGCCTCCGCCTCATCCATTGCCATAGAAAACGCGAGGCTCTACAGGGCCGAGATCGAAAAAGAAAAAGAAGTGACCCAGACAAAAGATTACCTGAAAGGCCTTATTGATAATTCCGCCGACGCTATTGTCACATCGGATTTAAACGGGGTGGTCACCTCGTGGAATAAAGGGGCCGAGATAATTTACGGATTTAAACAGGACGAGGCAATGAACACGTTTCTGCCGATGATCCCGCCGTTTCTTGTAGAGGAAGAAAAGGCGTTTATGGAAAAAATCCATCAGAAAGAGACCTTGAGGAATGTAGAGACAATAAGGCAGACAAAAAACGGCAGGCTTATTGAAGTAAGCCTTACCCTTTCGCCGATACTGGATCCGTCAGGGAATGTTACCGGCATAAGCGGCATATCCAGGGACATCTCCGAAAAGAAGATGGTCGAAAAGGAGCTGATCAGGAAGAACCAGGAGCTGTCCAGGCTGTTCTTCATAAATTCCGTTGTAAGGAGCACGCTTGAATTAGACAAGCTTCTCAAGATGGTGCTTACGGTAGTTACAATGGGCGACGGACTCGGGTTTAACAGGGCCATTCTTTTTCTCGTTGACGAATCCAGGGATGAGCTTTACGGAACAATGGGAGTAGGGCCTGGAGGGCCTGAGGAAGCAAGAGAGATATGGCTTTCCATGGAAGGCAAAAGCCTTGGAGCTATTATAGAGGACATTGAAAAAGGCCCCATATATCTCGACTCATATCTCGATAAACTGAGCCAGAACCTGACCATACCCCTTGACTCGGATTGTATTCTTACCCGCTGCATACAGGAGAAGAGGCCGTTCAATATCCAGAACGCAAAACTGGAACCACTTGTAACGCCATACCTTATCCAGATGACCGGCGCCGCGGCCTTCGGCATCGTGCCTCTTATATCAAGAGACAAGGTAATCGGAGTAATCTGGGTTGATAATCTTTTCACCGGGAAACCCATTAAGGATGAAGACCTGCAGTTCCTGATGGGCTTTTCAAGCCATATTGCCTCAGCCATCGAAAACGCGAGGCTCTTTGAAAACGTGTCACTCGCAAGGGCGGAGCTTAAAAATATCTTCGAATCAATATCCGACATGGTCTATTTTACGGACAACGATTACAACATAAAGCGCATAAACCAGGCGGTGGTCAACAGGATCGGGAAACCGGAACAGGAGATCATAGGGAAGAAATGCTACGAAATATTTCACGGAAAAGACAAACCCTGGGACACCTGCCCTCATGCCAAGTCGGTAAGTTCAAGGAAATCCTTTGTGGGGGAACTGGAAGACCCGTACCTCGGCGCCACATTTGTTGTTTCAAACTCGCCTATCTTTGATTCAGCAGGGAATTTTGTTGGAACGGTCCATCTGTCACGCGATATAACGGAGCTCCGCACTCTGAGAGAGCGGGTGGCCCATTCCGAAAGAATGGCGGCCCTCGGAGAGCTGGCAGCAAGGGTAGCCCATGAGATAAGAAACCCGCTTATCTCCGTTGGCGGTTTTGCCAGAAGGCTGGAGAAAAAACTTTCGGGCGACACACAGGAATACGCAAAGATCATCGTCAATGAAGTAGCCAGGCTCGAAAATATCCTGAAGGAAATTTTAGGTTTTGTAAAGAGCTCAAGGGTAAACAAGGTCAATGTAAATATAAATGAACTTGTAAACAGCATCGTGGATTTTATTTCTCCTGAAATACTCGAAAAAGAAAACATAATAATCAAGGAAATATCAGAGGCCCCGATAATGACCGCCGTGGACCCTGACAGGATAAAGGAGGCCCTCCTGAACATTATTACAAACGCCTCTCAGGCAACAGACCACGGAACGATTACCATAAAAACAAGACAGGAAGATAAAGAGGCAATTATAGAGATGATGGATGACGGCTGCGGCATAAGGGTTGATGACCTTAAAAGTATTTTCAACCCGTTCTTTACGACAAAACCTCACGGGACAGGTCTCGGCCTCGCAGTGACCCACAAGATTATTCAGGAGCATAACGGCAAGATCAAGGTCGAAAGCGTATGGGGCGGCGGCACCGCTTTCAAAATATGTCTGCCGGTTGAAGAAAAAGATGATAAAAAATAAGCGATTAACAATTGTGCTATACTTCAAAATAAAAGTAACGGAAACCTTGGCAAATAAAAAACACCAAACAGGAAAGGGGGAAGCTATATGAGGCTTCTTGTAGTTGATGACGATTTAAATATACAACGTCTTTATAAGGAAGAGTTGGAGGAAGAAGGATACGAGGTTGTCATTGCAAGCACAGGGAAAGAAGCCCTGGAGATTTTTGCAAAAGAGAAATTCGACGTAGTGACGCTTGATATACTCATGCCCGATATTGACGGGATAAGCCTCCTGCGGAAGATGAAGGAACAGCGCCCGGCCATCCCCATTATAATGTCTACTGCTTATGATTACAGGGACGACTTCGCAGTATGGGCGTCTGAGGCATACATTGTGAAATCATCCGACCTCAGTGAGTTAAAGAGCACTATTAAAAAGCTTATGACCGCGTAATTCTTAACCGCTGTAAAACTTTTAAAAGTGGTTCCATTCTTTTTCTATCACTGCAGGGCCGGGGATTTAATGAAAATCTTCAGGCCTGCATCTTATTTTCGCTTTGGAAAAAATGTTGAGTGTCTGAAAAGGTTTACAAAATAAGCAGCTATTGGGTAATATTCAATGGTAGCTGATAGCAGGCAAGCGGGTAGCTGTCAGCTGATAACTTTTTTTGGAGAGGTGGCCGAGCCGGTCGAAGGCAGCCGCCTGCTAAGCGGTTGTGGGGGTAATACCTCACCCAGGGTTCGAATCCCTGCCTCTCCGCCATTAACCTTAACTTTTAGCAGGAGGATTTGCATGCAGGAGAACAAAATTTATGTAGGAAATCTCAGCTACTCTGTAACCAATGATCAACTGGCAAAGTTATTTGCCGATTACGGAGAGGTTAAACAGGTAACTATAATTGAAGGCAAAGGCTTTGGATTTGTTGAAATGTCAAACGCCTCAGAAGCAGATAAAGCGCGGGAGGCCTTAAACGGGACCGATTTTAACGGAAGGGCCCTGAAGGTTGATAAAGCCCGCCCGCCCAAAAGCACCGGACCAAGGAGAGATTTCCCGAGAAGGGACAGGGATGACAGAAGGGGGAGATTTTAAATGAAAAAAACATTATTGATAATATTAGCGGCCGTCGTACTTTTTTCATTCTTGTCATGCAAGAGAAAAGAAGAGCAGAAACCAGTGCCTCAACAAAGCACTGCCGCCCCAAGAGGGCCGATCGTGGATTCTCCACTGACCCCTCCGCCCGGACATGGCACTTCTGGTCAGGGACAAAAGGTTGAGTTTCAGGTGGTAGTCCCTCCTGAAGTGAGCGCTAAATGGTCTGGCGTAAAATTCATTGTTGAGGACCGGAAGGAGAATAAGAAGCTGGAGCTTACCGCTACTGTTGGCGGTGAGTTTAAAATTCCCGACTCAAGCTTAGTTGTCAAGGTAGGCCCTTTTCTACCCGACTTCAAGATGAACGGCCCGGTCATTACATCGGCCTCAAACGAGCTGACCAATCCCGCAGTTGGCGTGACGGTCCTTGAAAACGGCTCCCAGATATTCCCGGCGCCGGGAGGGACCGCAAAGTGGGGATGGCTCTATCAGAAATTCCCGGCAGTTCACGCTTTTCAGCATGAGCGCTTTGCCCTGGCTTTGAAAGAAGGGATACAGAAATAAAAGGATGCGCCCATAGCTCAATTGGATAGAGTGCCGGACTACGAATCCGTAGGTTGCAGGTTCGACTCCTGCTGGGCGCGCTTTAGTAAAGACAGACTTAAGAAGAGCACAGAAGTCAGAGAACAGAAAACGGAAATAAACCTTGCAACTCTTTAGTCTGTCATCTGTGTTCTATGTTCTGTGTGTCTGAACTTGTCTTGTACCAGATATTGCACGCCCCTTCAAAAGAGACCATGCACGGGCCCTTCGGTGTTTTCGGAGTGCATACTTTCTTAAACAGTTTGCAGGCAGAGGGATAAGCCTTCCCTAATATTATCGTCCCGCAAATGCAGCCGGGGATTTTCGCCTCTTTCACTTCTTCAAGCTCAAAGACCTTCCTCGCATCCCTTGAAGAATATTCGTCCCTCAATTCGAGTCCCGAACCGGGGATATGTCCGATGCCCCTCCAGTTTACATCCGCTACTTCAAAATACTTCTCCATAAGTCTCTGCGCCTGAGTATTGCCTTCCGGTTTCACCACGCCTTTATACACATTTCCTGTTTGCGCCTTTCCGCTCTTCAACTGCCGGAGTATTTCCACAATGCCAAGCAAAAGATTGTCCGCCTCAAAGCCCGCTACAACAGTCGGGATGCCGTATTTTTCGGAAAACACATTCCACGCATTCGAGCCAACGATTGCAGAGACGTGTCCGGGAGCAATGAACCCGTCAATGCCGATCTCCGCGTCTTTGACGAGTATCTCCATGATCGTTGGCGTCAGCCTGTGCGAACTCAGTATGAACAAATTATCGGGCACTCCCATTTCCAGGATACCCGCAGTCGGAGCAGTTGTGGTTTCAAAGCCGATGGAGAAGAACACTATCTTCGTCCCGGGATTTGATCTCGCAATGTTCAATGCCTCAAAAGGAGAGGTGATCATCCTGAAGTTTTTCCCCTCAGACCGGATGGAGCCTTTTTGCGTCGGCACCCTCAGCATATCGCCATAAGTTACCAGAATGACGTCGTCTCTTTTTGAAAGATATATCGCATTGATAATATCGCTTTCAGGACAAACGCACACGGGACAGCCGGGGCCGGGGATGATCTCAAGATTTTCAGGCAGCAAACTCCTCATCCCTGAAAAGGCGATGGTGTGCTCATGCGACCCGCAGACATTCATAATGCGGATTTTCTTATCGGAAGGGACGAGAGAGTGGATGAGCCTGATTATGTCATTTGTCTTGTCCATGGTTTTAGCTATTAGCTTATAGCTGAAAGCTAATAGCTGCCTCCCTCAGCATATCCTCGGCAGCATGTCTTCTTCAAGCATATCCAGCAGGCGTTCGCCGCCGATCTTTGTTCTCAGCCTTACTCCCTTGAACTTGGAAGTGACGTGTCCGATGACTGACGCGTTTTGCCCTAAGGGATGCTTCTTTAGTATGCTTAGAATTTTATTTGCACTTTCGTGCGACGCGATAATGATCGCCTTGCCTTCATTTGCAAGATAGAGAGGGTCGTAGCCAAGCATGTCGGAAATAAAACGGACATCCTCTCTCACCGGCACATTCTCTTCAAAGATCTCCACTCCGAGCCCGGTTACGTCGGAGACTTCGGCAAGCACTGTCGCAACCCCGCCTCTTGTCGGGTCTCTCATCCACTTTAGCCCCTCTATCTCAAAAAGAGGCTGAAGCAGGTCATTCAACGGCGCGCAATCACTTAAGAGATTCGCCGTTATGGTGAATTCATCCCGCACCAGCGCGATAGCTGTCCCGTGATCTCCGATCGTGCCTGTTATCAGCACCATGTCTCCCACTGACACATTATCCAGGGGCAGGGGCTTAACGATCTCGCCGATGCCTGTTGTATTAATGAACATGCCGTCGCATTTGTTTTTCTCAACAACCTTGGTATCTCCGGTGACTATGTGAACGCCGGATTGTTTTGCGGATTCCGCAATGCCCTTAAGAATTTCTTCGAGATGCTCTATGGGGAACCCTTCTTCCAGTATGAAGCCGATGGAAAGATATCTGGGGACCGCGCCGCTTACCGCAAGGTCATTGACTGTGCCGCACACAGCGAGTTTGCCTATATTGCCCCCGGGGAAAAAAAGCGGCCGGACAACATATGAATCCGTGGTCATGGCAACGTGATGGTGTTTAAGGTTGATATACGCGGCGTCTTCAAGCGGCTTCAACTCTTCCGAACTCAGATATTTCAGAAATGTTTTTTGTATCAGGTCCCGCGTGAGCCTGCCGCCGCTGCCGTGGCCTATTTCAATTTTTTTCATTGTATTATTATCCACAGATGTCGCAGATTACACAGATTAAATAAAAGTCTCCAGGGAAAATCTGCGTCATCTGTGCAATCTGTGGATTAAAAATTTAATCCACTCATCCATTCCTTCCCCGGTCTTTGATGATACTTCAAGAATATTCAGAGAAGGATTCAGGGACAGCGCATCTTTTTTTATCTTCTGCATATCAAAATCAAAATATTGCACGAGATCGGTCTTTGAGATGATAAGCAACTGTGCGGTCTTGATGGCCTTCGGGTATTTCAGCGGCTTGTCATGACCTTCGGGAACTGATATGAGCACAACCCTCAAATGCTCGCCGAGGTCAAAGAATGAAGGGCACACGAGATTGCCCACGTTTTCTATGAAGAGTATATCCAGTCTTTTGCCGTTTAAACTATGCTCAAGTGAATGGAACCCTTTGTGAACAAGGATGGAATCCAGATGACACGCTCCTCCGGTGGTAAGCTGTACAGCGGGTACGCCTTTTTTCCTGATCCTCTCGGCATCGAGGTCTGTCTCGATGTCGCCTTCAAGCACCCCGATATTGATCTCGCCTTTCAGCGCGTCAATGGTCTTTTCAAGCAGCGTGGTCTTGCCGGAGCCGGGGGAGCTTATGATATTTATCGCGAAGATCCCGTCTTCGTCAAAGTGCTTCCTGTTTCCGGCGGCGGCATCTTCGTTTGCTTTGAGAAGGCTCTGGTTCACGTCTACAACTTTATTTTGTAAAATCCCCCCTCGCCCCCCTTTTTCAAAGGGGGGGTGGGGGGATTTTGTATCATGACTATGATCATGGCTGTGACCGCATCCGCACACGTCACACATGGGATTCCTCCTCGGTCTCTATTTCCACGTTTTCAATATGCATCTCTTCTCCAGACAAAAGTTTCAGGCTGTATGATCCACAAAACGGGCATGTTTGAAAGGAAAGATTGTCTGTCTCAAAAGTCTTCTTGCAAGTATTGCATTCATAAACCAAAGGAACTTCTTCAATGGAAATTGCTGCGGAAGACATGAGGGGATGCTCAAGCTTGACAGCGTCAAAGGCGAATATCAGCGAATCAGCAACGATGCCGGACATCTTCCCGATCTTCAATTTCACGCCCGTGACCTTCTTTGCATTATTTTCGAGTGCTATCCTTGTAAGCTCTTTAACCATCCCGATGGCTATTGATACTTCGTGCACCTTCGTCCTCCTCATCCATGACACGGAGGACTTCATCCAGCGCCTCCCATATTTCGTCAGCAAGCTGTTTGTCCACCTTTTCTATGGCGAACCCGACATGCACAATAACATGGTCGCCGATCTTGATCTGGTCCTCCGGTAAAAGCTGAAGCCCTATTTCCCTTTTCACGCCTTTGGCTTCCGCTACTCCTGAAGGATAATGAATTTCAACAATCTGCATCGGGACACCGACACACATAACGCCTCCGTTTGTATCAGTTTACCACACCGCTGTCCAAAATTAACCGCAGATTAAAAGCCGAATGCCTCATAAACACAAAGACGACACCTTATAAAAAAACCGCAAAGTGCATAGAGCAGAGGGGGTACCTGCTCAAAGCGTTACAATCTCCGCCTCTTTGGTAGTCGTGTCGAATATCATGTCCTGCTTGTCGAAGCCATAGCGATTACTCAAACATCAACGCCTTTCGGACTTTCTTCATATCAGCCTTCCCGTTCAGCATCTCAAGAAGTTTGAATGCGACATCAATTGAGGTGTCGGGCCCCCTGTTGGTGATCACTCTGCCGGAGACGACGATCCTTTTTTTGACCGGAACGGCCCCGCAGTCCCGGAGGATTTGCAGGTTGTCATGCCGTTTACTCGCAGTGTAGGTCGTGGCCTTCTTGCCTTTGAGAATTCCGGATCTCGCGGCGGGAAGGGCGCCTACACACATACAAACAACAATGCCGCCGCTTGAGTAAACCTTCTTTATCAATGAAAGCACTTCCTCTTTGAAAACCTCGGTCCATCCGCTGTCATTGAATCCGCCCGGAATAATAAGAGCGTCATATTCTTTTGCGGTTACATCCTTAAGCAGCATGTGGGTTTTAATTATGAGATTGTGTTTGGATGGAACGGTCCGTTTAAAACCGGTTATGACCACATCAACGGGTTTTACTTCTTTTAAAACCCTCGTCCAGCCGAGGACATCAGTAAAGGCCGCAACCTCTATGTCTTCAAATCCACGCGGGAGAAAGAGAAGGACTTTCTTGTCTGGTTTCATATTTAGCGTGTTTCAAAACTTATAGATCACCATCCCGGTCAAAAGCTTCGGGTAAAAATATGTCGATTTCGGCGGCATTCTTTCACCAGCGAGAGCGACTTCCTTGACATCATGAATTGCGGTTGGGTTCAGGAAAAAGACCGCCTCGAACGAACCCTTCCGGGCCCTTTCCACAGCTACCCCGGCGTCCATTTCATATTCATAATGCTCTATCTTTAACAGTTTCTCAAATACCAGTTTGTGAAGCACTGTCACATCAAGATTTCGCAAACACTCCGGCATGTCCAATTCAATTTTTGGGCCGCCGGCCGAAAGCGTGTAATAGTTATTTGTGTTGGTAAGGAACATCCCGAAGGAATGCGTCTTCTGCCGCATGGCCTCAAACATCTGCTGCCGCGCCTGTTGCTCCGGTAAGCCGGGCTCGCTTATTTTCTGTATGTCGAAATATTTCCTGAGGGTCTCTTTTATGTTGATGTTTGAATCCACCTCAACGATCCTGTGTGTCGGCAGAAGGGTCAGGCCG
Organism: Nitrospirota bacterium; assembly: GCA_016214845.1. Classification (NCBI taxonomy): domain Bacteria; kingdom Pseudomonadati; phylum Nitrospirota; species Nitrospirota bacterium. Next base: position 68,433 of record JACRMS010000020.1, read on the forward strand.
TCGTCTTCGATGTTGGCAAGAAACATCAGAGTAAAATTATACGGTTCATCTCCCGTCTGAATGAGGCCTTTTTCTTCCATCTCTTTCTTGAACTTGAGAGATGTCTCATAACGGTGATGTCCGTCGGCGATGAAAATGTCCTTATCAGACATTTCTTGTTTAATTGTATCGATCGAGGCAGTGTCATTTATCCGCCATAGCCTGTGAATGAAACCGTCCCCGTTCTTTGCCTCTATAAAAGGTTTCTCCCCGGAGATGTTTTCGAGGATGGAAGAAGTCTTCTTCTCCACGCTGCTGTAAAGTGAAAAAATAGGGCTTGTGTGCGCCTGGCAATATTTAAGGATATTGAGCCTGTCGGATTTTGGTTTTGAATAAGTCATTTCATGCGGGTGGATTCTGCCTGTCCCAAGTTCTTCAATTCTGACAGCGCCGAGAAAGCCCCGTGCCTTTTTTGTCTGGCCGTTCATATCGTAGCTTATTTCATAACAATAAAATGCCGGCTCCGCGTCCCGGTTTAACACTCCCTCATCAAGCCAGTCAGAAAGAAAATTTGCCGCCCTTGTGTAGCGGTTTTCATTTTCATTGTCATCATCGCTGTCCTTGCCGAAATCAATGCGGATGATATTGTGAGGACTTTTTCCATAAAGTGTTTCCTTGAATTCAGGCGTAACAATATCATACGGCGGCGCCATAGTTAAATTGGCGTCCACCTTCTGCGGATTATACAAAACACCTTTAAACGGAATTACCTCTGCCATAGTTTTTTTATTCAATGGTAAATATTATCCGCAGATTTCGCAGATTGCACAGATTAAAGAAAAATCTTTTAAAAAATCTGCGGGAATCTGAGTAATCTGTGGATTATTTTATTCTTCTTCATGTCTCTGTGGTAATTTATCCATCCAACATATACTAATCTCCCTCAAACTCTGTGAGATAGTAATATTTGTATCCTTTCTCTTTTAATTTTTTCGCCCCGCCGACGTCCGGGAGATTGACGATAAATGCCATCTCAACTACAACTCCTCCGAGTTTTTCGATCAGCGTGGCAGCAGCCAATGCAGTGCCTCCTGTTGCAAGGAGATCGTCAACAATAAGGACTTTCGCCCCTTTGACCATCGCGTCCTTGTGTATTTCAATCGTATCTGTACCGTATTCTAATTGATACTCGTGCCTTACAACCTCAGCGGGAAGCTTGCCGACTTTCCTGACAGGCACGAAACCTTTTCCAAGTGTATAAGACAACGCGCCGCCGATAATAAAACCCCTTGCCTCTATGCCGACGATAAGATCGAAATTAATGTCGCCCTTTATATATCTCTGCGTGAAGTTATCGATCACCAGCCTGAACCCCACCGGGTCTTTGATAAGGGTAGTGATGTCCCTGAACATGATCCCTTTCTTGGGGTGATCGGGAATGGTCCTTATTTTTGATTTGATCGGCATATCGTTCTCCTTTATAAATTATTTAGCCGCAGATTAACACGGATTCGCACTGATTTTTCCGTGTTTAATCGTGGCTGAAAGATTATTCATGTTATATGCAATGGTCCTCATATTCTTTTATCTTAGGTATCACGTCCAGGAACAATTTGATGACATTGCTGGCATTTTTTTTCATTGTATCGAGGATCATCTCCCAGGTTACCGGGGCCTCTTCCTCGTGCCAGCAGTCATAATCCGTTGACATAGCTATCGCGGCGTAGTGCATTTTCTTCTCCCTGGCGAGAACAACTTCGGGGACCGTGCTCATATTAATAACGTCCGCGTTCCAGCTCCTGAACATGTGGCTCTCAGCCTTTGTGGAGAAACGGGGGCCTTCGATAGTGATGACGGTCTTGTTTTTATGAAAAGGCAGTCCCATATGATTTGCGGACAGTGAAAGCAGATCAATCAGGTCCTGACAGAACGGCTCCGCCATCGGTGTATGCACGACAACGTCCTCGTCAAAAAATGTTGTCTCCCTTTTTCTCGTGTGGTCAATGAACTGGCTGGGGAACACCAGATGTCCCGGGGCTATCTCCTGCCGCAGCGAGCCTACAGCAGTTGACGCAAGGATGTGCGTGCACCCCTGTTCCTTCAGGGCATAAATGTTGGCCCTGAAATTTACCTTGCTCGGATAGATCGAGTGGTTCTTGCCGTGGCGTGCGATGATCACAGCGTCCACCCCTTCAATTGAGCCGCACGTAAGCACGGACGTCGGCGAGCCGTACGGCGTTTCAACTTCGATCTCCCTTGCGTTCTTGAGGATATTGGGGTCATCAAGCCCCGAACCGCCGATAATTCCGACTTTAATCATGATTGCTCCTTGAAATTTTATTGATATGCTGATTGAAAAAGACTGCCTATGATTATAGACGATTCAATATTTACAACTCAACTTGTTTAATTCTTTTCCCCTGAGAATTATTGCTGAATGAGGATTTTGGCGACGAGGGTGATGTTAGAATTCCTTAATTACAATGTTCTTTCAAAAAAGCTCTGAATGGCCTGCTTTTGTGATCCGCCCTGAAACAATAAATGGGGTTCTGTCCTTAATCGCCCTTGGTAATACTACTGCTTAATCAATTGCCGCAATCAATTCTTGCGTTCCTCCAAATTTAAGCAGAAACTCACCGTAGCTCGATTTAAAAAGGTCCCGAAGTACATCATCTAATTCCATTGGTTTGTCTCCCGGTGGGTCTTCTAAAGAAAATCGGAGCTTCTTTTGCTTAAGGATCGAATATAAAAACAGTGTATGAAAATAAACCTGAGAGACATACTTATTGTCTGCAATCTGTAATACTTCATCCCCGTCTAATTTGGATTTATATGTCCGCAAGAGGCTGCTGTCCATGTTGATGAATATTGTTTCAAGTTCATCCTTATCATTCGTATCAGTTGCCATAATTTCTACTTCATCAAATGGACTGCCAGAGGCCTCGAAGTCACTCCATGTTTTAACCCCTTCTCTTTCATCTTTATACACCAAAACCATTTGAGGTAATCCGATCTGAGGTACATTTTCCTCCTCAGGTCTTGGCTCTTTTTCTTTCAACTCTTCGATCTTCACATAGAATATCGATTCAAGCGCTCCGTCAGGCTGAACAATGGACGATAGATTAGCTTTAATTTGAAGCTCATCTCCTGCTTTTAAAGTATTCTTTGGCTGCATATTAACCCGTATTGTTCCATCTTGCGGGCTTGATTTTACCACTTGAAAGTATTCATCGATCTCTCGTGGTTTGCCGGGAGCATTTCCGCCAACAGCATCATTAGGAGCATGTTGCAAAACATAAAGATTGAGTTCTCCTTTATCTTTTATCCGGTCGAAGTATTCATTTTCAACATCTGTATCAAACCGAATTGTCTTATCTCCTCCTAAAGGAATCGTCTTGAATATTTTCCCGTCCTTGTCCGGCTTACCCTGTATCTTAAAAATTGACGGGTATCTTTGCGATATAAACGGTTCCTTAGTTTTCGGTTTGCTATCCGTTTTAATTTTGCTTTTCTGTGTTTCGTCTTTTTTCTTATCTATTTCTTCAAGCTTAAAAGTCTGTTTCAGCAATTTGAGCATTTCAGGGTTTAGTGGAAGATTCTTGGAAAACTTTTTCAGCAATTCATTTGCATCACTCGTATCTGCCGAAAATGAATCTTTCCTCTGTTTGTATATATCATTAAGCTCACTTTTCCGGAGATATTCTGCAAGAAGACTTCTGATAATTTCGGATTCTTTCCCGTTTTTCAACCTGTCTCTTGATGCCATAAAAAGGTTATTTCGATAATGCAAGGTCATATTTGTACAGTCAACATGTATGAGCAAGTAGTCTTTGAGTAATTTATATTTCAATGATCTTGTTATAAATTCCGAGGTATAAAAGCCATGTACCTGCCCATTAAGACTGAAGGCGACACTCATATTATTCTTGAAAAACTCGTTCTGGATTGTGTCTTTAAATTCTTTAACAGTCTTATCTTCGCTCTTAACTTTGAAAACAGTAACTGTTGCCCTGATTTTCCCAACCTCTTTATTACCTGTTATTTCCAAAGAGAATTGCCTGTCTACATATTTGTCCTTCTGATATAAAAGCCTGTTGGATATACCAAACATTATCCTTTCAAGGCCGATGTCCTTGGGATATCTTTCCTTACGGTCGATGATATAAATTGGTAGAGCCGGATTATGGAGGTATTCATTAACGCTCTGATTTAAGTCTCTGGAAATAACCGACTTGCTCCCCGGAGGCAGATCGTAGGAGTAGAGTTTAATAATGGTACCGGTTCTAAACTTACGCCTATAAATGTTCAGGTCTAATTCATCGATTGGGAATTCAGGTATCTTGCCGTCTGGGCAGAAATACTCATAGTATGTGTTTTTCTTGGTTTCCTCTTCTTCTTTGGTAAGAGGATGTATTCTCAGCAGGCTGAATCCGAAGTTCCCTGTACTGTCATATCGTTTGGAAGCTACAAGCTGGTATCTTTTTTCACCACAATATACAAGCGCCCCGGCTCCGCCCATATTGTACTTGCCCTGGACGAACTTGATATCGTTTTTATTCCCTCGTAAAAGTGATAGAAAAGTATTAGGGAAATCCTGAGGATGCTGCCCTTCACCGTTATCGAATATTACAAGTGAACTATCACCCCGTGGGCTGTTGGGATCGGCTAAAATCTGGATGTCTTGAGCTACTTCATTCCTGTATACTTGAAGATCGAAGTTTTCATAGCTGTAAAAACTGCGCACCGCATCATGCATATTCTTTGGTGCAACCTGTGAACGAGGGTCAATGCCCTGTTCATAGCACTTCTTCATCAGCATGGCATCGATAGAGTTTGTTAGTTTTTCGACGAGGGCTGCGACAGGTTTTGCTTGCTGGTTTTCAACGACACTAACGTTGCTTTCGTAACTGAAAAAAATATATGCCAAAAGATTTATAATCCTGTATCAATGCATACACGATAATTCATGAAAGGAGGATCGGCATGAGGTATTCTGTTCTTGCATATGATGTCCCAATGAAAATAAATCATCCGATTGAGGGGCATTATTTTGTTCATGAGGAGGAATTGGGTTATTACAAAACTCTTAAGGGGGCATTAAAGAAATGCGAACGCTTTTGCAAAGAAAACAAACATGAATTATATCTGTGTTATGTCACTGAATACGATGACGATGGCAATCAGCTTGCACACAAACCTTATGATGAATGGGTAACCGTGTAAATGCAATTTGTTCGAATTATTGGCTTAAACGAAACCGCATCCCAAAATTAGATTTTTAACCGACAATCAAAACTCTTGCGCTTTTCCACCACAAAAAGCATAATAACAGCATGAAAGTGGTGGAAAATGACAAGGTCATAAGCGGGATGCTTCGGGATGAGCTTAAACGTTGCCGGGAGATGATCGACGGTCTTGAGCGGTCTGTATCCGGGCTTCCCAAAGGCGCATTGAATGAGCGGAAGAAAAGATACAAGGGTAAGATATATTCATACTCTTGTCTGAAATATCGCGAAGGTGAAAAAGTTATTAGTAAGCACATTCCGAATAAAGAAGTGCCGGAGATATTAAAGAAGCTGGAACTGAGAAAAAAGTATGAAAAAGAAATACAGTCCTACAAAAAGAAAATATCCTATCTGAACAAGATCACTAAGACCGACAATAAAAGGGGACATGGAGATATCGCTAAAAAATAAAAACATATTCCCGGCGGAAGTCATAAAGCTCCTTCAGGCATTTTATTCGGTCGGGTTTTTCGACGAGTCCCTGCTGATCGGAAGCTGGGTCATGTCTCTTTATCAGGAGGCTTTTGGCATTCAGTATGTTTTGCGCACGATGGATATCGATTTTGCAGTAAAGTTTGCTCTATCTGACAGAAACAAAGAAATAGACCTTGAGAAAGTCATTACTGATCTCGGTTATATCCCTGTCGTTATGCAGTCTGGTATTCGCAAGTTTACCCGTGAAAACTTCACTGTTGAATTTGTTACCCACCGAAAAGGCGGTAGAGACGTTCAGATTGTGCCAATAAGAAAATGGAATATCACAGCTTCGCCACTCCCGTTTGTTGACCTCCTTCTTGGTTTTCCATTTATAGCGGATTTAGGGAATTTCAAGGTAAGAGCTCCATTGCCTGAAGCCTTTTTTGTCCATAAATTAATTACTGCACAAAGACGACCGGGTGAGGGCAAGAAAGCTAAAGATCTCGATCAATGTTCAATCATTGCCCGTCAGCTCGATCCCGACCGTTTGGATACGGTTGTCGGGTCATTCAAGTTCAGCAGGAAAACTCAGAAAGCGTTAAGAGCCTCATGTGAGGCGATCGAATTTCCCCCACAAAAGTTGAGATTAAAGTAATGATGTGGTGGAAACACTGTAATATAAAACTCACAAATTGTGTTTAGAACAACATGTAAATGCAAATGGTGTCATCAAAATGAAAAAGGAAAAACTATAGCCAAAGACGAGGGGAAAAAGAAGAAGTATGGGCGATAAGCACATTAGGCACGTATTAGGATTATCCGGCGGCAAGGATAGCGCCGCTCTTGCAGTATATCTTCACGACAAAATTCCCAACATCGAGTATTTCTTTTGTGACACAGGTTGTGAGTTGCCGGAAACATATGAGTTTTTGGAACGTCTCAAAGCTCGTCTCGGGATAGAAATAACGTATCTGAATAAGGAGTTGATTCCTAAAGATGATCCTGAGGCTATCTTTAAACACTGGTTAACTATTTATAATGGTTTTTTGCCTTCCGCTATGGCGCGCTGGTGCACTAAGCAATTGAAGATTGTCCCTCTTGAGAAGTTTATTGGAGATAATGAGACTATCAGTTATATTGCGATAAGAGCGGATGAGGATCGCGACGGCTACATATCTTCCAAAGATAATATCAATCCTGCCTACCCATTTAAAGAAGCTGGTATTACAAAGAAAGATGTTTTTCAGATACTGGAAGACAGCGGAATAGGCTTCCCCAAATATTATGAATGGCGGTCCCGCTCCGGATGCTATTTTTGTTTTTTTCAGCGGAAGATAGAGTGGATTGGACTTTATGATAACCATCCTGATCTTTTTGAGAAGGCGGCGAGGTATGAGGGCGAACATTCTGATGGACGGAAGTTCACCTGGAATGATAATGAAACTCTTCGGGAGTTACTTGAACGACGGGGAAGAATAATTGACGAGCATAAGAAGCTTGAAGCACGTTTGACGAAAGAAAAATCCAATAAGACGTTGATCGATGTTTTATCACAGCTTGATGAGGATGAGGGTTTTAATCCGTGTTCTGCTTGTCATTTGTAATTCTTTTGAAGTTGCCACTGCGACTTTAAAAAGGTTGAATAATTATAACTCTCTGTATTCACCACGAAATACTTCTCTTACATGCCACTCGATAAATTCTCTATCGGGATAGTAGGATTTCCTCTGAGGAGGAGTAGTTTTTTTGCCATGAAAATTCATCAGCCATTCCTGAAATCCAACTGTCCCGTATGCGTGGGCCGATACTAATATTTTCATTTTGTCAGATATGGTAAAGGCGCCTCTATCAAACAATTTGTGGTGTAATGCGCATAAAGCAAGTCCATTAACTTCAGTATCAGGGCCTCCAGCCTGGTACCATTTAATATGTGCTGCTTCTAATGCAATGGGAAAGTGGCCTAATCTCACATCAAAACCACACACAGCACATCTGTATTTATATGCCCTCAAAATATTTTCCCAAAATTCAGGATGCCTCTTTTTTCCCTCAGATATTTGTGACTCAATATCGATTCCCACTGATTGCAGAATATCCTCATGAATTGATGAAGGGAAATTTGAGTCTAAAAGTTCCTGGACTACTTTGACTAACAATTTCTTATCTGCCTGAAATGTATCGAAAAGATGTTTCGGGAATCCACCTGCAACCTTGTAATTAATAAGATCAGCCTTTTGGGGATCGCCGCTTTTGTTGAGTTCAATCTCCTCAGTCCCGGAAACTTCCCATAAATTGTCATTTTGCAATCTCCAAAATGGATATTCAGTTCGATAATTCAAACGCACAGGACCAAATTCTCTCAATAATATACCCAAGGTTTTGTCTATTTCCTCATAAGAAATCATTCTGCTTTTGTTTTGAAATAGTTTCCCAAGAGCAAATAACAATAATAGTGGTTTATGAGGAGCTCTTTCTCCGCCTCTTTTCCAGACTGTAATTTTTCTGAATTGTTTTAAGATCGTTTCCTTATTCATTTACATTATCCTTCGACAACTATGGCTGTAGCCAATATCCCTGGTTTGGTTCCCCTGACACCCTCCCAATATTTTTCGCTTCCATTCTTTAAGGCGCGCACTAAAGTATAAGCAATAGGCTCTCTTTGTGATGTCGCCACCGCTTTGATCAGTCCCCTATCATTTATGCTCTTTAGTGATTTGCTTATATGTTTCCCTGAATCATTAAGAATACTGATTGCATTCGACCTGATCTTGTCATCCTTGCCCGAACATAGAGCTGCCAGGAAATGAGCGAAGGCCGACTTCCCTGTGCCATAGACCTCGGTTAATGTCCAGGCCCGTACAGAATTAGGAGAATTCAAAGCATCGCAAAAGCGCTGGATAAAATCATTTGCCTTGGGCGTTGGAATATACCCATTGACGCTGTCTGCAATATTAAGATCGCGCTCAAGATTTACGGAGCGAGTATACCTGCGTTTTATTTTTATGCAATCATAAAGAGACACTGTTCAGCCTCGCTTCCGGTAATAATGCTTTAAGAGCCTTTCAGATAATTCCTGAGGGTTTTTATCGTAAGACATCTGAATTAATCCCGCAGTTTCAGATAGAAATATATCATCAAATTGTGTAGAGATTATTTCAATTGCCTCACAGAGCACATTTTCCCTGATCTTAAAGCATAACCCCGGACTTCCCTCATCATATAATAAACGGGAGATGGTTATAGTTTTTGCCCCTTCAGCATGAGATGCAGCAAATTCGAGACACGCTGCAACTATGATTTCGGGGGTCAATCCTGCTTTCGGGCCGATATTCATTGCATATTGTTTCGGATCCCCATAATGCTTAATTAATCCTAACTCAACAAACGGGCTATCTATTGAATCCTCTATCAGTCCTTCCCGGCTTCTCTGTTCAACGAACATCCTGAGAAGGCAAGTAGTATCTTTGGAAAGAGATGATACATTTATGTTGCTTAATGGAAACTCTCGATCTTTGAATTCAATGAGCCCGGAGAGCATATCTTCTGAAGTAAAAACAGGCTGATTGAAGATGTTGAAAGCATAATACCAAGCTGTGGCTTGGCAAGGCGCTTTCAAAAGATTCCAGTGTAGCAGCCATAATGAGGCAGTATCCTCAAGATAAGGATCCCATCCTTCACAGCCGAGTAATTGTTTTCCAAAATCAGTCGGGATAATTGCTCGACTGTTTTTCTTAGGATCCTCCTGAAGAATTTTATATGCTAAACTCCAATATCTGATAGCCTTCGCCATGTTCTTCCCCACGCCCAAAATAGAAGGCGCAGACTCCTCAGAAAAAACAGTATTGTTTTCTAATGCCTTCTCAAACCCTTTCTTCAGCCATCCGAAGCGAGGATGGAAGGTTTCATGTCTTGCAAATATTGGATTGATATTGGATGTTGATTTAGATGTAATCACAATTATGGATACCTAACAATTTTAAAATTCAACGCTTAATTTTAATCCAACGTCGAGTGAAACGGCAAGGAGAATATGTGCATAGTGCAATAGAGCAGAAGCTCGGAAGGCCAACAACACTCAGCAATAAATTATTCTTCCTCACCCCCTCTGCCTCAATTATAGGTAGATTGCCTTTCAAGTGTGCCCCCCATGGAATTTGTGAAACAAGTTGCTTCACAAATAACCTGTCAGAAAAAAATCCCGGGCGTAAGACTTAACAATAACTCGTGCCAGATTGGTGTACTTTTAATATTATCTACAACTCAGTATAGATCGTAACATACACCTGTGTCTCGCCGTCTTCTGTAACTCCGCGGGCGATGCCGAAGGCGGGGGTTATTTTCAATTTATATCCAAGCACCATGTCCAGTCTTGCTTCAGCGCCTACACCGACGGAGATATCGTTAGAGTGAAATTTTTTCTCGCGTCCCCAGACATTGCCTGCGTCAGCAAAGGCGGCGACATGCACTCTGTCCCAGAAAAACGGTTTTGTGTTTATGCCCCTGAGGATGTACTTCACCGGGAACCTGTACTCAAGCGTTCCCTTTGCAACGTGTTTGCCTGTCTGGAAGCCTGAAGAAAATCCCCTGATGAAATATTCATTGCCGGGGATGCCGCCGACGCTGAACGCCTGCTGGGCGATCAGGTCTCCGCCTGATGTGGCGCCCTTCAGGTTTAAATAGAGCACGTGGTGTTTCCACGTTTTGATGTACTCTTCATAATTTAATTTATACTCTTCCTGGCCCAGGTCGCTGCCGACGGCTTCGGAATAATTTTTATACAGGAAGGAGATGTTCCTTCCCTCTTCCCTGCTTATTGAATAGGGATATTTCAACGCGTTTGTAAATTCAAGGCCCGCAAAAACATTGCTCCTTCTGCCTTCGAATACTTCAAGCCCGTCAACTCTTCTGCCCTCAATGTCCGTCAGGTGCTTGAGAGTTTCGGTATTGAACCCGGCAACAAGGTTGAGACTTGTCTCAAGGTTGGTAAAGAGCGGGAACCTTGCGCCCGCTGTGAAACCGCTCCGCCTCTCATAGTAATTGTCATCGTCATTGAAAAACTCAGAATAAAAAATTGGCGCACTGTATGACCTGAAAAAAAACGTGGGATACCATCTGTCATAGATATAATTAAAATCATAATACCCCCGATGGCTCACGCCGTATCCGCCCTGCAGGATGTAGGTATGATATCCAAGCACGTCCTGCCCAGCAGTGAATGCGCCGAATACCGCGCCGTCATTGTCAAACGAAAGAGTGGGCATCCAGAATTTTGGCAGCAGGGTTTTGCCCGGGCAGTACGGCCTTTTTTCAGAGAGCGGTTGGGGGGCTGCTGTAGGTGCGGGTTTTAAACCCGCCCCTACGGGTGAATCTGGATTTTCATTTATTTGCTGCCCCTCACTTTTCCATTCCGGGGTTATCCTCGGGCTCAAAGTATCAGACCATTGTGAGGCTTCATAGGGCATCTCCGCAAGGTAAAAACCTTTTGAACTATATCCGGTGAAGAATATTTTCCCGTCCTTTGATACTTCGGGGTGAAAGGTCCCGCCTAACACGTGCGACACCTGAGAGAGTTTTTTGTCAGTGATGGAATGCGCAAAGAGGTTATACACCCCTGTCCTGTCCGACGCAAATATAATGGTCTTCCCGTCAGGGGCCCACGCAGGATAAACGTTGTTGTAATTGTTGGTGATGAGCGTCTCCGCGGTTTTTGTCTCAACGTTGAGCAGCTCAATGGATGTTTGCCCTGAGTAGTTGTGCCTTGCAAAGACGATAAACCTTCCGTCAGGCGACCATCTCGGAGATGACAGGGCTGAATCCTGAAAATCAGCAATGACATTGACCCCGTTAGAAGCGATCTCCAAAATAGAAATATCCTGCCTGCCGGTCTCCACCTTTACAAAAGCAATCTGTTTGCCGTCAGGAGAGACGTCAACATCCTTGGCGCGTAATTTTTCTGTTATGCGGCTGACTGACCTCGCCGCAAGGTCATATGAATAAATGTCCTGATAAAGGTTGTAGACGTTCTTCAATTCAGCCTGCGTGAAATAAAGTTTCTGCCCGTCAGGCGACCATGAAAGGTTTGAATCAGAAGGGAATCTTCTGACGGTTGCAGCCTCTTTCAGCGTTGCCGTTTCAACGATCACAATTTCCTCATGCCGGTGCGGGTCTTTCCTGTTTACCGCGAGATACCTGCCGTCAGGAGAGAGCCGTGCGTTTGTGACCCTTTCGCCTTCAATTTTTAATTTGGTGTAATTTGTCAGGGGCCTTGCATTCAGCTCCTGGATTTTTTTGTTTTGGTCTTTTTTCAGCTCTGCAATCGTGTCTTCATAAAGCTCGGAATAATCCTTTCCCGTAATATTTTCAGGCGGACTGCTTATAAGAAACGGAAGCCGTCCCGAGTGCGCGTAACTGAGCTTGCCGATATTTTCATTCCCATAGGTTTGCGCGATATGTTTTTCAAGCAGCATCCCGTAGATGTAAGGGATGTTTCCCGACGGCCAGTAGGGGATGTCACCGTTTATCTGGTCAACGCCTGGAAGGCTGTCCTCCAGGACCGCCATCCTGAATATCATTTCAACATAAGGGCTCTTTCCCCTTCCATCAGGTGTATATTCGCTCTCCGCCCATGTGGCAGTGCCCTCAAGCCACCAGTCAGGCATGAATACATTGGGCGGGGCAGTTAATAAAAACGCGAGGAACGAAAGCGGATCGTAACCCGGCAGCGGCTTGCCGAAGATGCTTCTCGTTGTCTCTGAATAACCTCTTGAAGAGTCCATTGTCATGATATGTGTATATTCGTGCAGGATAATATACTCAAGCCAGTCATCATACTCGGAAATGGTCATGTCGGGCATCGGGGGCACGGCAAAAATATATATCATGTTATAGGGAAGGACATTGGCAAAACCGTTTGCGAAATCGGAGTTGTCTATAAGAACGATCTGGGTCTTTTCTTTTGGATACCACTGAAAGCTGCCGGACATTTTCTGATGAATGTCTTCGGCAATTGCAGCCGCCCTGTTTGCTATCCCGTCTTCGCCCTGATGGAAGTGGATGGAGAAATGTTCAGTCTCGATGGTTGAAAATCTGAATGACGGGTCAATGGTTGCAGAAAGGGCAGGTGAAGATGGGAAAAAGATCGCGCAGGTAAAAAGCAAAAATATAAAGAGGGACAAACTATAGCGTTTTTTCATAATGAACTCCGTTCTAAATTTGCACTGCATGCAGGGAAAGAATAGAGTCAATAGTTATGCGTGAAGAGTTTAAAAATGATGCATAATGATTCTTTTCACTTTTAACTTTTAACTCCCAACTTTTGACTTTTCATTGTTCTTCATTTCTTTTTTTATCGCTGCAAAGACTTTCTTCTGGACTTCTTTCAGCGGCCCTTTTATCCTGCATCCCGCGGCAGCGAAGTGTCCGCCCCCGCCGAAGCTCTTTGCGATCTTCTCTACATTGACCCTGCCTTTTGAGCGGAGGCTGAGCTTGAATACGTCTTTGTCATCTTCCCTGAAAAAGACAGCAGCCTCGATGCCCTTTACCTTTCTGGGGAAATCGACAAAGTCTTCGGAGTCCTCGGCTGTTGTGCCGGTCTTTTTGAACATGTCCGCAGTCGTGGTAATCCAGGCTATCCCGTCCTTTGTATCAATGGTGGCAAGTGAAAGTCCTAAAAGCTTCATTGATTTAAAAGGGATGCTTTCGAACAGCTCCTTTGCAATGCTCCACGGTTGTGCGCCGGCCTGAATGAGGTGACACGCTATCCTTAAAGATTCAGGCGAGGTATTGGAATATCTGAAGCCTCCTGTATCTACAAGCAATGCAGTGTATAAATTCGTGGCAATGTTTTTATCAATAGTTATCTTGAGCGCGGTCAGGAGTTTATAAATGAGTATGCCTGTTGCCGCGGCCCCTGGATCAATAACGCTTGCGGACAACTTTTTGTACAGCTCGGATCTTTCAGCATCATCAGGCGGTATGTGGTGGTCGATGATAACGGTTTTTTTCGCCTTCAATTCCTTAAACCCCGTCCTATCCAAAGTATTGCAATCTACGATGCACAAGACATCAACTTCTTTTTTAGGCTGTGTCTGTTTTATAGACTTTGCCGAGGGCAGGAACTTCAGGATTTCAGGAACGCCGTCTTTGCTCAGGGCATAGATCTCTTTCTTTCCCATCTGCTTAAGTCCGAGCGCAAGCGCCAGTACCGAGCCGATGGCGTCGCCTTCTGGATTGATATGCCCGACAAGTATAAAAGATTTATTCTGCCTGAGAACATTAAGAAGCCTAGAGGAGATCTTCGTCTTCATCAATGGGACTCCTTTCCGATTTGATTTCATTTAGAAGTTTGTCAATCTTCATGCCGTATTGAATGGACTCATCAAGTTTGAAAGTAAGTGACGGGACGTACTTCATCTTCAATCTCCTGCCGAGCTCGCTCTTGAAAAGCGCTGACAAAGAGCTTAGTTTCCGCACTGTCTTTTCAGCATCTTCTACTTTCAGGACGCTGATATATATGGTCGCGTTCCTCAGGTCATCGCTTACCTTTGCGCCCGTGACAGTAACAAACCCGAGGTTTTTGTGTTTGATCTTGTTCATTATCATGTCGGCGATCTCTTCCCTGATCAGATCACCGACCCTTGCCGAACGTTTGTATGGATGCATGGTTTCCTCTTGTTATGTCATTCCCGCTTGCCGGGAATCCGAATTTATAATTTCATGCTCAAGCGGACACACGAATAAAATGTGGATTAATTTTAGCATAATTATCTGAATGGATGGGAAGGGGTGCAGAGCGCAGAAGTGCAATAGTGCAAAAGTCAAAAGTGCGGAAGAGGGAAAGAAGGGAAACTTAGCTGCGCTCGCAATGACAATCAGTATTACAGCAGCTCCATGGTTGCATCTATTAATTCCACGGAGTGAATACTGATAACCAGGTTCTTTATCTGCTCGAAGACCTTGTTTATCATGACTGTCTCATTGGAGACAAATGCGATGCCGATCACGCTTCGCTGCCAGAGGTCATTGGCGTCGACCTCAGCCACGGAGACGTTGAACTTGTTTTTTATCCTGTCGATCAAACTTTTAATGACGAAGCGTTTCTCTTTAAGGGAGTGTGACTCGTGGATGTGCAGATCTAAAGTAAGAAGGCCGACGATCATATCAGTAGTCAGTAGTCAGAAGTTAGGCTAACGACTGACCACTCATTTGTCATTTGGATTTCGACATTGTCCGTTAGAAGATTTATTGACCAAATAAAATTGAAATTATTCCAGTTTTGAGGCGACCTCTTCCTTGACGTAGTTTTCAATTATGTCGCCCACCTTGAGGTCATTGAAGTTTTCTATCATGATACCGCATTCAAAACCTGAAAGCGCTTCTTTTATATCTTCTTTGAATCTCTTCAGCGATGACAGTTTGCTTTCATAGATGACGACATTGTCTCTGATGACCCTGACGCCGGAGCTGGTCCTTGTGATCTTCCCGTCGGTCACGTAACAGCCCGCGACTGTTCCGAGCCTCGATATATAGAAGAGGTTTCTTACCTCAGCCCTTCCCAAGATCTTTTCAGTAATGGTAGGGGCGAGGAGGCCTTCGAGGGCTTTTTTGATCTCATCGATCGCTTCGTAAATTATGTTATAGAACCGGACGTCCACGCCTTCTTTTTCAATAAGGGCTGACGCCTTCGCATCCGGGCGTATGTTAAATCCTATAATGATCGCGTTTGACGCGGTGGCAAGCATGACGTCTGATTCGTTAATGCCGCCTGCGCTTGCGTGGATCACGTTTACTTTGACCTGCGGGTGCGTGATGGCGGAGAGGGCGTCTTTGACCGCTTCCGCTGAACCCTGGACATCAGCTTTGATAATGACGTTAAGGTCCCGTATCTCACCCTGTTTTACTTTTTCATAAATTTCATTAAGGGTAAGTTTCTTCATCTGCGAGGCGGCGGCGGTCTTCTGCTTTTGCATCCTGTTCAGGGCGATCTGCCTTGCCTTCCTCTCATCATCCATGACAATAAAGATGTCGCCTGCCTGCGGCACATCAGGAAATCCTATAACCTCAACAGGAGTAGAAGGTCCGGCCTTGTCGATCTTCTTTCCGGTATCGTCGATAAGCGCCCTTACCCTGCCTGCTACTGTTCCAACGAGAAATGGGTCACCGACTTTCAGCTCTCCGGCGTTGACAAGCACGGTGCCTACAGGGCCCCTGCCTTTATCAAGCTTGGCCTCAACGATCGTGCCCTTTGCGGGCCTGTGGTAATTCGCCTTGAGCTCCATTACCTCTGACTGAAGCAGGATCATCTCGAGCACTTTCTCGATCCCTATTCTTTTTTTAGCGGAAACCTCAACGAATATGTTCTGTCCTCCCCATTCCTCGGAAACTACGCCGTACTGGGAGAGCTCATTTCTGACCCTGGTAACGTTTGCTTCAGGTTTGTCGATTTTATTTATTGCTACCACGATAGGCACGTTTGCCGCCTTCGCGTGGTTGATGGCCTCGATGGTCTGCGGCATTACGCTGTCATCGGCCGCAACTACAAGGACCACGATATCAGTGACCTTTGCGCCCCTGGCCCTCATCATTGTAAACGCCTCATGGCCGGGTGTATCAAGGAACGTTATCTCTTTATCTTTAAGCTTCACCTTATATGCGCCTATGTGCTGCGTTATCCCGCCTGCCTCTGTTTCAGTGACCTTTGTCTGCCTTATAGCGTCAAGCAGGGTGGTCTTACCGTGGTCGACATGCCCCATAATTGTGACGATCGGCGGGCGAGGGCTAAGCACGGTTTCATCAGAATCCTTCTCTTCAAGGATTGCTTCTTCATCTTCTATCTGCGCCATCTCGATCTTCAGACCGAAGGCCTCCGCGACGATCTGCGCCGCGTCAGCGTCAACAGGCTGGTTGATCGTCGGCATGTAGCCAAGCTCCATGAATTTCTTTATCACTTCATTCATCTTCTGCCCTATGAGATCGGCGAATTCCTTTACTGTTGTGCCTTCCTGAAATTTAATAACACGCTTCCTCGGCTGGGTGATCTGGGGAGGCGGAGCAGGTTCTGTCTTCTGGGCAAACGGCCTTTTGTCGTGCTTTTTGAACTGGGGTTTGAAATCCTGGATCTTCTTTGTTACATCAACCCTTCTTATGGAATCAAAGGCCCGCTGCATCCCGGGTTTGGCCTTGAACTTATCAAGCTTTCCGCGCTCGATCTCTTTTTTGAACCTGTCAAGGACCAATAAGTCTTCTTCTTCTGTTGTAGTTGCCGGTTTTGCTTTGGTCTCTAAGGGCGCAACTGGCGGCTTCGCGGCCGGCGGCTTGACCTCTTTAACAGGTTCTTTGTGGGCCGGTTTAGCCGGGGCTTCGGGTTTATGTTCTTTAACGGGTTTCTCAGTCTTCGGTTTTTCAACAGAATGTCTTATAACAGCCGGGGCTTTCTCAACAGGTTTGGCTGCTTCCGCGGGTTTCTTTTCTTCCTGGGGAACGGCGGGTTTTACTGCCGGGGCTTCTTTTTTAGGAGGGGAAGGTTTTTCTTCAGCCTTTTTTAATAACTCCGTTTTCCCGAAGATGCCGGCCAGCTTGTCGACAAGTTCAGCGTCTAGATTGGACATGTGGGTCTTTACCTGGATCCCCATGCCCGCAAGCTTGACAATGATCTCCTTATTGGTAACGTTTATCTTTTTAGACAGCTCGTATATTCTCATTCCGGGCATTTATTTTTCCTGAAAAATATAAGTGTTAAATCGTTGCAAGCCCTTAAACTTCAGAAAATTTTTGATGTAGTTTAAGGGTTGTAAGTTTGTCTGGGTTAATGTTATCATAACTTCTCTTTTTAAAGCAATTATACCGTCCGCTTAATAACATAAGGAGGTAAGAAAACAATGGCAGAATGTTCAATTTGCGGTAAGAAAAAGGTGACCGGCAACAATGTCAGTCATGCCAATAACAGGACCAAACGCGTATTCATGCCCAATCTGCAGAAGGTGAAGATGCAGACTGCTCATGGAGTAAGAAGGTCTTCTGTCTGCACCAGATGCCTGCGCTCAGGAAAAGTTAAAAAGGCAGTCTAAATTTAGACGCTGAGAAGATAAGAAGCTTGGGAGATGAGAAGAGCAAGAGGACACACCTGATCTCATCTTCTCAACTTCATATCTTCTTTCCATAATTTTCTTAATTACACATGCAGTCCCTTCAGAATATCCTCAATACATTCATCAAAGATTACGGCATTGAAGGCGGTGTGGCCCTCAATGCCATCAGAAATCAGTGGGACAAGCTCGTCGGACAGGCCGTTGCAGCTCACACCTTCCCGGACACCATTAAAAACAAAGTTATTACTTTAATAGTAGACACCCCCCAGTGGCTGCATCATCTCGGTTTTTTCAAAGAAGAGATCATCACAAAACTCAAGCCTTATAAAATAGACGAGATACGTTTCAGGATCGGCAGGCTCCCGGAAAAGACAAATGAAAAACAGGTGACACAAGACAACGAATTGTCCGAAGATGATTCGAGGTTCCTCGAAAATACGCTGAAGGACCTGAAGGATGAGGAGCTTAAGGAAAAATTCAGGACCCTGATCGTGCACGGGTTAAAGAGGGGAAAGAAGTAACACTATTTTCGTTGAAAAAAAGTGCCCCCTGCAAGGATCGAACTTGCGGCCCCAGGTTTAGGAAACCTGTGCTCTATCCTACTGAGCTAAGGGGGCTCTCTTTGGGTTAAAGACTAATGAGTTAAGAGTTTGAAAAAAAAATATAACCAGCCGCCGATTAGTTTAGCATATCATCACAGTAAAATTGTAGTAAATCATGTTCTATTGTATCTTCTCTTGACCGACACAGTATTTTATTTCCTGAAGCAGTCAGCAATATTTGATTTTTACAGGCTGATATGATATAAAAATATACTCTTTGCTCTTACTTTGTATAAAGAAAGGGCTGCTCTCCCCGCTTAAAGAGTAAATACATCATGCGGGAAGAATTAATCCATAAGGAGGTGTAAATGAATTATTACGAAAAAGTCATGATTCTTGACCCGAATCTTGACGACAATGCCGCAGAAGAGACCGTTGGAAAGATCAGGGACCTAATCACCAAACAGGGCGGAGAGATCCTAAAGAAAGAAAATTGGGGCCGCCGCAAGTTAGCTTACGAGCTGAACAAGCATCAAAAGGGAAACTATATTTTCCTGTTTTTTAAATCCACCCCCGCAACCATATTTGAAATCGAAAAACTCTGCAAAGTGCTTGACCCGATCATAAAGTTCATGGTTGTTAAGCTGACGAAAAAGAAACAGATAGAAGCAGTGCTGCAATCTCTGGCGCAGGCAGCAGCAAAGGTCGCCGCTCACGATACGAAGCCTGCTGTGTCAGGCGAGAAAGTTACGGAGGAGAAAAAGGATGTTCAATAAAGTTATCCTGATAGGCAATCTTACGAGAGACCCCGAGATGAGATATACCCCGCAGGGTACGTCCGTCTGTAATTTCGGGCTTGCAGTTAATCGCAGATACAAACAGGGTGATGAAGCGAAAGAAGAGGTCACTTTCATAAGTATAGTGGTCTTCGGCAAGCAGGCCGACACATGCGGGCAATATTTAAATAAGGGCAGCTCTGTGCTTGTTGAGGGCAGGCTGCAGGAGAGACGCTGGGAGACGGAAGACGGGCAGAAAAGGAGCAGGCACGAGGTCGTAGCGCAGTCTGTCCGGTTCCTCGGCAAAAAACAGGGCCCTGCCGGGTTTGACGCCCCAGGCGGGGAGGAGACCGCCCCTCCGGACGAAACCACTGAACTGGAACCTTTTTAACCGGATCAAAATTTAAAAAATAAGGAGTTATAAATTGCAATTTAAAAAATTTCAGAGAAGAAAATACTGCAGGTTCTGCGCGGACCATAGTGTATTTATCGACTATAAAGACATCAAGACCCTCAGGAACTACCTGACCGAGAGGGGAAAGATGATTGCCGGCAGAATGACCGGCAATTGCGCGAAACATCAGAGGGAGCTTACAATCGCCATCAAGAGGGCGCGTAATATAGCCCTCCTTCCGTTTGTAGAGAGATAATGAGAGTACCTAAAGGGTGGGTGCCTGTTGTATCAAGGGAGATCCTGGAAGAGCTCCTGAAGAAAAGTTTGATTGAACTGACGGTATCCAAAGAAAAGGCCGCCGAGTTATTAAATGAGCTGATGCTTGAAGAGCTGACGGTAGAAGACAGGCTCAACGAAGAAGTAAGGCAGATGTTGAAAAAATTCGATTCGGAAATAGAAAAGGGCCGGCTGGACTACCGTAAACTTTTTGATATGACAAAACAGAAACTGGTCAAGGAGCGGAATATTATTTTATGAGGCTCTCCGACGACAAGATCAGCCATCTTTCACACATTGTCCTGAAAGGGCTTGCCGATAAAAAGGCAATTGCTCCCCCCGCGGACGAGGGGGCCATCAGGCGGGAGATAAAAAGGATTTTAGTTAAAGAATCAAAACTCGCCGAAGAGATGGACGAATCCATCAGGAAGAAGCTACAATCCTACTCAAAGAAGATACCTGAGGGGACTTCCGAATGGGACGTCCTCTACCAGAAATTCTTCCAGGAAGAATCAGCCAAAAAAGGCAGGGGATAAACGTCGCACGGTCAATCCGCATTGATTGACAATTAAGCTTTTTTAGGGTATTTTTTAATTCGCTTGTTTTGTGAAGGGCCTATAGCTCAGCTGGCTAGAGCGCACCCCTGATAAGGGTGAGGTCATTGGTTCGACTCCAATTAGGCCCACCATGCTGATTTTGCGGCAGGCAAAATCAGGGTTGAAAGTTAAGAGTTAAAAATTATAAGATATAACACGGTGAGAGGGTTCAGGATTTATCACCGTTCATTTTTTGCCTCAAAATTTGTGAAATAATTTTTGGTTCGGGGGTGTAGCTCAGCTGGGAGAGCACCTGCTTTGCAAGCAGGGGGTCATCGGTTCGATCCCGTTCACCTCCACCAAATTTTTTTCTCAAAAATAGAGCAAGTAGCGAAAGAGTGCAAAAAAGTTAGCGGTTTCTGTAAAAATATTTCCTGCTGGAATTTATTTTCGGTCTGCCTGACAGTGAGAGATTGATTGTCAGTTGATATTAGGGTTTAATTCCTGCTGAATCTCCTGAAACCGGAGCAGGGGATTATCTTAAGCTTTCCGTTTTTCACAACTTCATCGAGCAGAAAATTCATGCCGACATTGTCGCTCGAAATATGTCCGGCGATCACGACATTAATATGGCGTTTCTCAGCTTCTTTCCTGTGTTCGTCGCTGAGATGCATTCCGACGATAGTGTTTACGCTTGAATTGGCAAGGCTTTCAAATATATCTTTTGAGCCTTCGGTCCCGCCTGTCATGTCGACAAATATTTTCCCCGCGCTCCTTTCGCCGGAGCCAAGGAGTATCTTCGGCCCTGAGTTGTTCTTTGCGGCCTCGCGGTATTCGGGAATCTCTTTCAGGATCTTAATGATATCGCCAAGCGTGTCAGGGGATTTTTTATCAAAGGTTTTCTGAAGAAAGTCCACAACCATATTGTCTGCGGGAGTATGCATGCACATAAACGGTATATCAAGCAGGGCAGCCACATCCACAGCGCGGGTATGGTTGGCTGGGGAAAGCCGTCTCTCGATTTCTTTTATCCTGCCCTCAAGAAGTCCCTCCGCAATATTAATAGGTACTCCGAACTTATTGAGTATGTCAGCCTGCATGTACATGACCTCGTAAAAATTGGCGAATGCCTTCCCGGAAGGATGGTGGGTGATGACAAGGTCGATCTTTGTCCCTTTTGACGAAAGCCTGTCTGCAAGGAGGATTTCCGCTGCATCCATGTCGATGCCCACAAGCGCGGTCTTTATTTCTTCTTTGCCTGTGCCGTGCAGTATCCTTGAGTCGGCGTACGGGTTGGTAAGGGCTTCTGTATCAAAGAACTCCTTGTCCTCAGCCTTCATGTCCTTGTAGGCTTTTTTCTTTTTGTCGAGGGACTTCAGGACTGTCTTTTTACCGCGCGGATCAGCCTCAATTCCCGCCGCAACAATGGTTTCGTAAATCTTTCTTAATTTCATCTGACCTCACAATATTAATGAATAGCAAAAGCAGGAAGGCTGGCGAGTAATTTCTATGCGACACCTTTTAAAAAAAGCTGAGAGCACACGGCAAAGTACTTAGTGCTAAGCAACAACAGGCATTGCCACTGAAGCAAAATGTAATATCTTGTCGATTATAGAAATTATTCGCCAGCCTTCCTGCTCTTGCGTTAAACTCCCAGTAACTCTTTCACAAGATTATTGACAAGCTTGCCGTCCGCCTGCCCCTTTGTTTTTGCCATCACGGCCTTCATTACCTTACCCATATCCTTTGCCCCGGCTGCCCCTGTCTCGGCAATAGCGTCTTTCACTATTGCTTTTATTTCGTCTTCGCCAAGCTGTTTCGGGAGGTAGCCCTGTATTATGACGAGTTCCGATTTCTCTTTCTCCGCGATATCGGTCCTGCCGGCTTTTGAAAACTGCTCAATGGATTCATTCGCCCTTTTAACAAATGTGCGAAGAATGCCGGAGATCTCATCGTCATCAAGGGGGCCGCCTTTTTCAATCTCCCTGTTCTTTATCGCGGCCTTGATCATCCTCAGGATTGAGACTTTATCTTTGTCCCCTGACTTGAGGGCGTTTTTAAAATCACTTGCTATCTTTTCGGATAAGGGCATTTCTACCTCGAAGGAGATTTGAATCTCTTGAGGGCTTTTTTCCTTGCGGCTATAGCCTTCTTTTTCTTCTTTACGCTTGGTTTATCGTAATGCTCTCTTTTCTTTATCTCGGAGAGGATGCCTTCCCTTTCGCACTGTTTTTTAAACTTGCGAAGGGCATTTTCAAAAGAGTCATTGTCGCCAATTTTCACATAAGGCATATCAGTTCACCTCCCTCTCGATAAGATTACGAATAATATACATTTTATCAACGGGTTAAAGCAAGAGCCAAGCCATTTTTTCCTTGAAGGTTTAAAACGGGCAAACATGAAGAAGTTATTTTACTGTCCGGTTTTTTTCATCAAGCTTAATAATTCCGTGACAGTGGGCCCTTTTTGCTCTTAGTATACATCTTAGCATGGGTCATTCGATTATCTTGGGCACTCTGTAAAAACTCTCGTCTTTATCGGGGGCATTCTGCAGGGCGCTTTCCCGCGGGAGAGAGGCGGTCAAGCTGTCTTCCCTGAGGACATTTTTCACTGAAAGCACGTGGGCCGTAGGCTCAACGCTCGTTGTGTCAAGCTCGTTCAGCTTATTTATGTAGTCAATGATGCTGCCGACCTGTCTGGAGAAAAGTTCTTCTTCATGCGTTGTAAGTTTCAGCCTTGCAAGCATGGCTATATGTTCAATCTTCATTATATCTTTTCAAGGTTGGCGAATTTAAGGGAAAGCCTTTTCATGCCAACGGACGGAAAGTTTACTGTAACTTTTAGATCATCGGTCTCGCCGTAACTGTCTCTTACGACCCCTATTCCCCACTTGGGATGTTTCACCCTCGAACCCGTTACAAACGGAGATACGTTCAACAGTTTGGACGGCACCTTAACAACATTAGAAGTGAATGCGTCTGCTCTCGGCCTTTTCTGTATCAAGCAGTAGCACGCTTCAGGTATGTCGGGAAGGAACCTCGACGGCTGCTGCTCCTGCACGGAAGTATATAAACGTCTTTTCTTGGCGGCTGTTAAAAAGAGGCGGTCCTGCGCTCTTGTGATACCTACGTAAAAGAGTCTCCGTTCTTCGGCAAGCTCATCTTTGTCGTTAATGGCATGAAAATGCGGGACAAGCCCGTCTTCAAACCCGGCAATAAATACCACGGGGAATTCAAGCCCCTTTGCGCAGTGAAGGGTCATAAGAGAGACAGTGCTGTCATCGCTTAGTTCGTCAGTGCTGCTGTAAAGCGAGGCGGTATCAATAAAGCCCCTTATGTCCTTGCCTTCGGCAAAGTTCACAAGCTCCATCACATTCCCTGCTCTCTCTTCACCGACCCACTCGATGTAGCCTGTTTTTTCAAAAATAAGTTTCAAAAGTTCGGGCAGGGCAATATCTCCATGGGCGATCAATTCATCCATGATGCTGACAAAGCCGCTCAGTTTGTCCTTTAAGGCATTTGTATATGCGCTGCTTTTTACAATGTGTTTCATTGTCCTGTAAAGGCTCTCTTCTCTCTTGCGCGCTTCGTTCTCCACCCTCACAACGGTCGCGTCTCCGATCTGGCGCGTCGGGCAGTTAACGATCCTCTTAAGACTGACGGAATCATCCGGATTGGCGATGACCCTCAGGTAGGAAATAATGTCTTTCACCTCTTTGCGGTGAAAGAAGCTTATTCCCCCGTAGATGCGGTACTGCAGGTTATTTTCCCTCAACGCCTCTTCAAGGACCCTTGACTGCTGGTTCACCCTGTAGAGAATAGCGATGTCTTGATAGGAATATTTGCCCATCAGGTACAATTCTTTAATGGTCTGGGCTATGTATCTTGCTTCCTCCACCTCATTGCTTGCGGTGCAGTAATATATCTTCTCGCCTTCGCCCCGATCTGTCCAGAGCTTCTTGGGCATCCTCGCGGGGTTTTGCGCGATGATACTTCCGGCTATGTTGAGTATATTTTGGGTGGACCTGTAATTCTGTTCAAGCCGTATGACCTTTGATTTTGCATAGTCCTTTTTAAAGTTATGGATATTCTTTACCTCTGCGCCCCTGAATTTGTAAATGCTCTGGTCGTCGTCTCCTACCACGCAGATGTTTTTATGTTTTGAGGCGAAGAGCCTCGCGAGCCTGTACTGTGATGTGTTGGTGTCCTGAAATTCATCGATCATCAGATGCGAAAATTCATTTTGATATTTCTTCAGCACCGCGGGATGTTTTTCACACAGTTTTACGCACAGCATTATAAGGTCGTCAAAGTCGAGGGCGTTATTTTTCTTTAGTTCGTCCTGATATCTAACATAAACCCTTGCGAATTTTTCATCAAAACCATAACTGTCTTCATTGGCAAGCAGTTCTTCCGGGCCAACCAGGGAGGCCTTCAGGGAAGATATCTTTGACAAAATGCCTTTATAAAGGGCTTCGTGGATCTTAAACTCTTTTAATATTGAGCGGACCAGATTACCTGAGTCATCATCGTCATAGATACAGAAATCTCTCCGGTACCCAAGCTGCTCTATCTCTTTTCTCAAAATCTTTGCTGACAATGAATGAAAAGTTCCTACCCACAGGCCCTTTGAGCTCTTTCCCGTAAGGGATTCTATCCGTTCCCTCATCTCGTCGGCAGCCTTGTTTGTAAATGTCATTGACAGTATGGACTGAGGATGGACCTTCTGCGCAGTTGTGAGATACGCAAAACGATGGGTAATAACCTTCGTCTTGCCGCTTCCAGCCCCCGCAAGGACGAGAAGGGGGCCGTCAGTATGAAGGACAGCTTCTTTTTGTTGAGGATTAAGATCGTTTAGTAACACCTGTCTTGTCATCGTATCCCCTTAAAGTGAAA
This sequence comes from Nitrospirota bacterium, assembly GCA_016214845.1. Taxonomy (NCBI): domain Bacteria; kingdom Pseudomonadati; phylum Nitrospirota; species Nitrospirota bacterium. The sequence continues at coordinate 93,619 of JACRMS010000020.1, forward strand.
TATATATAATGTGTAAAACAAACTGCAGACCGTACGACTTACATTGATAATTATATCATAGATTAGCGATAAAATTGTTACATTTATCAGGTAATTGATAAAACTTATAATTCTGATAATTGTAATTAACCACAGAGTACACGGAGAACAAAGAGATAAAAGATTTTATATTCAAAAAGTTACTCGGATTATTTGCACTTGTTTTGCTCTCACCATGAAGGTGAATTGGCTTTATGCCTGACTATATCGACTGGCAGGTCTTTCTCTGTGACCTCTGTGGTTTACTTTTTAGAGTGGGGAATCTTTTCTGTCTATTCTACCGTGACGCTTTTTGCGAGGTTCCTCGGCTGATCTACATTACATTTTCTCAGCACCGCCATATGATAAGCGAGCAGGTGAAGCGGGATAGAGAAGATAATGGGAGTCAGATAGTAATTGGTCTTCGGCATAGACAATACATGCGAGGCATGTGAAAGCACTTTGGCGTTTCCCTCTGTCGCAACCGCTATCACTTTTCCGCCTCGGCTCTTAACCTCTTCCATGTTTGAAATAATCTTTTCAAAAACATTGTCGTCAGGCGCCAGCGCGAGCACGGGCATATCATTATCAATAAGGGCTATAGGGCCGTGCTTCATCTCCCCGGCAGGATATCCCTCAGCGTGAATGTATGAGATCTCTTTCAGTTTCAAAGCGCCCTCAAGCGCAATAGGGTAATTTATCCCCCTGCCGAGATAGAGGAAATCCCTTACCTGGCAAAATTTCCTGGCTATCTTTAAAACAGCGTTATTACACTGAAGGGCCTTTTCCACTTTTTCAGGCAGCAGCAGCAATTCATTGAACAGTTCTTTTATTTCACGAGGCTGAAGTTTCCCCTTGGCCTTGGCAAGCGCTATCGAAAAAAGATAAAGCCCCGTCAATTGAGTGGTAAATGCCTTTGTCGAGGCCACGCCGATCTCCGGGCCTGAATGGGTGTAAAATACGCTGTCAGCCTCTCTTGCAGAGGTGCTGTCTACAACGTTGCAGATAGTAAGGACCCTGGCCCCTAATTTTTTTGACTCCTTCTGGGCCGCAAGCGTGTCGGCGGTCTCTCCCGATTGTGTAATGACAATAACAAGGCTGCCTTTCGGGATGAAAGGTTTTCTGTATCTGAACTCGGATGCGATATCAACCTCACACGGCACTCTTGCCATGTCTTCGATCATGTATTTTCCGATGAGGGCGGAATGCCATGATGTGCCGCAGGCAACAAGGAATATTTTGCTCAGATTTTTTAAAGCGCTCTCCTTCATGGAAAATTCATCGAGATTGACTTCGCCCTTTCCCATTGAAAACCTTCCCCTGATCGTATCAGCGATGGCCCTCGGCTGCTCGAATATTTCCTTGAGCATGAAATGCTTGTAGCCGCCTTTCTCCGCCATCGAAGGACTCCACGAGATCTTTGATGGCACTTTCTTTAAAGGTTTTTTGGTTTGAACATTGGAGAATGAAACTCCCTGATGCGTGAGCGTCGCCATATCGCCGTTTTCGAGGATCACCACGTTCTTTGTATATTTAAGGAATGCCGGGATGTCTGAGGCTATAAAAAATTCTCCGTCGCCTGTCCCCACGACAAGAGGGCTGTCCTTTTTCACGGCTATGATCTTGTCCGGCTCTTTCTCATTTATGATCCCGACAGCGTATGCGCCATCCACGTGTTTCAAGGCCTCTCGCGTTGCGTCCTCAAAACCAAGGCCCTTTTGCGAGTAGCTATTTATCAGGTGGCAGATGACTTCTGTATCGGTTTCGGAAGTAAAGACGTGTCCTTTTTTCTTCAGATCCTCTCTCAGCTCGAAATAATTTTCTATGATCCCGTTATGCACGAGGACAATGCCTCCTGCCCTGTGAGGATGCGCGTTTTCTTCAGAGGGCCTTCCATGTGTCGCCCATCTGGTGTGTCCCAGTCCTATGACGCTTTTCAGGTTTTCATTTTTGATGGAGGCTTCCAGGTCCCGTATCTTGCCGGCGCAGCGCCTGACCTCTATCTTGTCATTCCTGAAAAATGCTATACCCGCGGAATCGTATCCGCGATATTCGAGGCGTTTGAGCCCGTTAATAAGGACCGGGATTGAGTTTCTTTTGCCTATGTAACCGATTATTCCACACATAATAAAGTAGTCAGTAGTCAGTAGTTAGTAAACAGTAGTCAAAGACAAACCCTCAACCGCCTGCTGCAAACTACTTGCTACTTTTTTCTCCTTTCACTTTTAACTGTTTCTGCTTTACCCAACCAATTAAATTTTGCTGTTTGGCCCTGCTTATTGCAAGCGCGCCTGCCGGGACATCCTTTGTTACCGTAGATCCCGCAGCCACATATGCGCCTCTTTCAATTTTAACAGGAGCGACAAGCTGGGAGTCGCTTCCTATAAATACCCCGTTCTCAATAACGGTGGTAAATTTATTCTTTCCGTCATAATTACAGGTGATGGTGCCTGCCCCTATATTAACATCTTTGCCGACAACAGCATCTCCGAGATAGGTCAGATGAGACGCCTTTGTCCCGTTGCCGATGTTAGATTTTTTTACTTCTACGAAATTTCCTATCTTAACATCGCGGCCAATCACGCTGTGGGGCCTGAGATGCGCAAAAGGCCCGATAGTGCTTCCAGTGCCTACTCTGCTTTTTTCAATAAGAGAGTTGTCTTTGACCGTGACTCCATCTCCGAGAACGCTTTCAGAGACCCTCGCTCCAGGATATATAACGCAATTCTTCCCGATTTTTGTTTTGTCTTCGAGGTAAGTGTTTGGATAAATGACCGTGTCCTTTCCTATTGTCACAGATGGATGAACGAATGCTGTGCCGGGGTCAATGAACGTAACCCCGTTTTCCATCCATTTTGCAATTATCTTTCTTTTTATAATGTCTGAAATTTTGTACAACTCTTCCCTGTTGTTCACTCCGCTTATCTCTTCCGCGGGACAGACATACGCCTCAAGCCTCCTGCCTGCCCTGGAGACAATCCCTACGATATCGGTGAGATAATATTCGCCAGAGGAACTGTTCATTTTAATCCTGTCGAGATGTTTCAGGACATCAGTCTCCATCACATAAACGCCGCTGTTCAATTCTTTACACATGCTCTTTTCTTCAGGTGTGGCGTGCTTATCTTCCACAATACCGGTGACCCTGCCTTTATCATCGCGCAGGACCCTGCCATAGCCGGACGTTGAATCATCAATAAAAGTCAGAAAAGACAGGACATTTTTATTCCGCCTGTGTTTTGCCAGCAGACCTTTCAATGTATTTGTAGTTATAAGGGGACAGTCTCCGTTGAGGACAAGCACGGTGCCCTTTATTAATTCCTTTTTAGCGGTTGAAACAGCATCCCCGGTGCCAAGAAGTTTTTCCTGCACAACGAATGACAGGTGGTCTTCGCCGCTCATTCTTTTCTTAACCGCCTCAGCGCCGTTGCCGATGACTACGACGGTTTGTTGAGGCTTCAGAGGTTTAACGGCATCAATGGTGTATTGAAGCATAGGCCTTCCCAATATCTTATGAAGGACTTTGGGCAGAAGGGATTTCATCCTCTTTCCTTTGCCCGCTGCAAGTATAACTACCGACAGGTTCATTTGAATATGATAAACTTTTATCGCCTTGTTTGCAATTTGGTTACATTATTTAATTCGGTATTTTAATTAAACATCTTAATTCCAACTTACAACTGCACATACTCCTTCAGCAGCGCTGGATACATAAAGGGATTGAACAAAATGTTTGTCATGAAATAACATTCGTGCGTGCAATAGCAGCTTTTGTTCTGAATTGATTGCAGGACCTTCTGCGCCCCGCTGTCTTTCAATATTTTTCTCAGATCGTAACCGTTGTCTCTAACATTTCCCATCTTCATATTAAATGATTCGCAGGGATAAACATCTCCTGTCTCTGTCAGGACAAGGTTCAACTTCCCCGCGTAGCATGGGACCAATTGTTTCTTCTGAATCATTGTCTCATAGATCAACCTGCGCTGAAGTATGTCCTGGGCAGCTTTCAGCTTTGCCCCTTTGAAGCTGTAGATGCCGGAAACTTTTTTCTTCAGGTTTGTTGCCAGCCTGTCAATGGTTTTATGATACTTTTCAATGTCAACATCCTTCAGCCCTTTATCGGAAACACTTCCCCTTATAAGCGACACGGTGTGGGTCCTGACCTTGTCCAGCCCGTTGACAAAGTCAATAAGTCCATCAATATGGCGCTGGTTTGCGGAACAAAAAACCGTGTTTATGCCGAGGTCGAAATTCGGGTATGCGTCAAGCAGTTCACCGAGGACTTTGTATGTTTGCAGAGTCTTCTGGAAACTCCCCTTCATTCCCCTGATCGAATCATGCACACCTTCCAGTCCTTCCATGGAAAGCTTCACGACTATCGTGCTTCTTTTGCAGTGTTTCAGAATCGCTTCGATCTTCTCTCTGATCACACCGGTGAGCAGTCCGTTGGTCGGGAAGAGGATTATTGCAGGCTTGTTTCTTTCATAAAATATTTTTGTGATCTCAACTATGTCATCCCTCAGAAATATTTCGCCCCCTGAGAATGCGAGCCAGAGGAGGCTGCCAAGTGATGAAGATATTTTTTCAATCTCACCGAGGGACAATTCGGGCAGACTCTCTTTCTTTTTTTCCCCGGAGAGGTAAAAACAGAAGGGGCATCTGAGATTACATCTTCTGGTGAGGAAGAAGGTCAATTGGACCGGGCTTCGTTTCCAGAAGACTGAACCGATATGGCGAAAAGGAGAGTAGGGCATATTAGTATCCACAGATTACACAGATAGCGCAGATTAAAAAAAACATCTGAGTAAATCCGCGTAATCTGTGGCCTTTTAAGTATTCAATCACTCCAGCAATTGCCCCGGTCCCGACCGGAAGGGGATAGAGCATACTGTAGTATATTAAAGCCTGCGCGGTGAATAAAATGCCCTTTGTCTCAAAAAATGCCTTTAACAATCTCCTGCTTATAAATGCATTCAGGATGAAGAGGAGAAGCAGAACGAATAATAAGGCAGGCTGTTGCAAAACCGCCATTACGGCCAGGGTTATCACGCTCAGAAGATATGAAGCAACATCGGTCTTTAATTCTACCGAGGCAGTGCCGGAGTCTGAGAGCAGGTCTTTGTTTTTCAACGAATACATGTTCCAGTATTTGGATTTCCGGTAGGCGTTCTTCAACGATCTAAGGAGAGAAAAATTAAATATGTGCTGCACCTGGATTTCAGGCTCCATAATAAGCCTGCATCCCATCCTCCTCAGCCTATGGCTGAACTCAACGTCCTCGATGATCGGCAGAAAAACTTCAGGGAAGCCGTCGCTATTTTTAAAGGTCTCAGCGTCAATTATCATTGCATGGGCGGCGATATAATCGGGGTCCTCAATGTTTTTGGTCTCGGAATAATTTATGTACACAGACTGAAAGATGCTGAAGAAATTATTGTCATAAGGCATTCGGGTATATGTGCCCCCGATGATAACCCCTCCTTGATTTTCCTTGCTCCTCTCCTTATTTAAGGGGAGGCCGGGTGGGGTTATGGGGTGTGAAGACACGAATGCCCTGTTTGCAATCGCCAGCGTATCTTTCTGAAAGATGCAGTCTGCGTCGGTGAAGAAGATGATCTCGCCGCTGCTGTTCTCTGCCCCGGTGTTACGCGCCTTTGATGTCCCTGAGCGTTTTTCAAGGCTGATGAGTTTGCAGGGAAACTTTTTAATGACCTCAAAGGAACCGTCTTCTGAACGGTCATCAACAACGATGACTTCAAAGTTCTTATATTCGGAGGCAAATACGGACTCAAGACATTTGCCTATGGTCGCGGCCTTATTGTAATTCGGGATGACTACGGAGATACTTTTTTCCATTTCGATTGTTTATTATAATATACCCTAAGAAAGGCTGAAGGCAAAAGGAAGAAGCCTGGAAAAAAGGAGAGAAGAATGGCGAAAAAGATAGCGGTACTCGTCAGGGACAGAAAGCCTGAGGCGTTGAGGATGGCGGTCGGGGCCACGCTTGCAAATGACCAGGTAACAGTATTTGTCATGGATGATGAACTTGAGGAAGATGAAGATATATTGCTGAACCTGGAAATGCTGAGCTCGTTAAAGGCCCGGATAATCTCCAATAACAAAAAGAACAAGTTTGAACAGAAAACCACAGAAGAGATCGCCGCGCTGCTTGCAGACTATGATGTTGTAGTCCCTTACTGATTACAGTTCTCAACCGTCAACTCATTGACAAATTGCGTGTATAATTCTAAATTATAATCAAACTAAAAATTCGAGGTATTCAATGCTCAATAAAGTAGAAGCACTATCGCCGACAACAAAAAGGCTCCAGATCAATATCCCGCCGGACGTCATCAAGTCCGAAACGGACAGCGTTTACAGCAAGCTCAGCAGCACCACTAAGATACCGGGCTTCAGGCCTGGCAAGGTACCTAAGGCCATTCTTGAAAAGAGGTTCAGCAAGAACGTTGAGGCCGAGGTCATTGAAAAGATCGTACCCAGGTATTATCTGGAGGCCCTCAAGGAGGCGAATTTAGAGCCGGTCAGCTATCCCAACATAGACGATAAAATAGAGATTGTGCCGGGACAGCCGCTTTCATTCAGTGTGACAGTGGAGGTAAAGCCGGAAATTGGTGAGATAAAATATGAAGGCATCGTGCTGAAAGAAAAGGCCGTCACGATTGAAGAAGAGGATGTTGAAAAAACCCTTAAGCTGATGCAGGAGAGCAAGGCGTTGTTTACTGTTACAGAAGAAGCGTTGAATGAAGACGACATGGCCATCATCGATTGCAATGCCTTTGTTGATGGTAATGAGATCAAGGAAATGTCATACAAGGAATATCCCATGCTCCTTGGCCCTGATGCGATGCCCAGGGAATTCGTCAGCGCCTTGACCGGCAAGAAGAAAGGCGATACTGTTGAGGCGAAGATAACCATGGAGCAGGACAACCCGAACAAGGTTATTGCGGGAAAAGAGGTTTTATTTAAAATAAATATTACAGAGGCCAAGAAGAAAAATGTCCCGCCACTGGATGATGAATTTGCAAAGGAAGCCGAATGCGGCAGCCTTGATGAGCTGAAAAACAAGGTCCGTGAAAATCTCTCCGCCAGAAAGAAAAGCCAGATAAATCTGGAATACAAAAAGGACATCCTGAACGAACTGATCAATAAACACGCTTTTGACATACCGGACTCTATGCTGCATGGTGAGATTGAATCCCTGATCTACCAGGCGAAGCAGAATGCGGAGAGAAAGGGCGAGGCCGTAACAACCCCCGACGAAGAATTGAAAAGGCAATATGAGACAACCGCAAAAGAAAACGTCAAGGGCGTGCTCCTGCTCGAGGCAATCGGCAGGCAGGCACACATCGAGGTAAGCGATGCCGATGTTAAGGAAGCGGTCGGTGAGATCGCGGCCCGTAACGGCATGAAACCTGAAGAGGTGATGCGGCTTTACAGCATGAGAGAAGGCTCATTGGACGCCATGAAAAGCAGGCTGTTTGCGGACAAGGTCCTCGAATTTATCTTAGGCAAAGCGAAGATAGAAAATTAACGGGGTGTATCGCGATACGCCTCTACTTTCCAACCAAGGAGACAAAATGAGTTTAATACCTATTGTAATAGAACAAACCGGCAGGTCTGAAAGAGCGTATGATATCTATTCAAGGCTTCTGAAAGACAGGATCGTCTTTATAGGCACTCCCATTGACGATATAGTGTCAAATACGGTCATTGCCCAGCTGCTTTTTCTTCAGACCGAAGACGCTGAAAAAGACATTCACCTTTATATAAATTCTCCAGGCGGCGTTGTTTCCTCGGGCCTCGCGATCTATGACACGATGCAATACATCAAGCCTGACATATCCACATACTGCATCGGGCAGGCAGCCAGTATGGGCGCACTGCTTTTGACCGCGGGCACAAAAGGGAAAAGGTTTGTGCTGCCCAATTCCCGCGTCATGATACACCAGCCCATAGGAGGTTTCTACGGGCAGGCCACCGATGTGGAGATCCACGCAAGGGAGATCCTGAAGATGAAGGACAATCTCAATAAGATCCTCGCAAAACACACAGGCCAGACTCTTGAAAAGATACAGGTTGACACCGAAAGGGATTATTTCATGTCCGGGCAGGAGGCCAAGGACTACGGCCTCGTTGATGAAGTGATAGAGACCCTGAAAAAGCGGGCGGAATAATCAAGGTAATTTTGGAGACTCACTATGAATGATAAAAAAACAAACAAAAGCGAAAACAGTATTCTAACATGCTCTTTCTGCGGCAAGACCCAGAAGGAGGTAAGGAAGCTCATTGCGGGGCCTACAGTGTATATCTGCGATGAATGCATAAACCTCTGTAACGAAATAATGGCAGAGGAGTTCAGTTCATCCTTTGACATCAATATCACGCAGAAGATCCCCACGCCAAAGGAGATAAAGCACTTTCTTAGTGATTACGTAATAGAGCAGGATCATGCCAAGAAGATCCTGTCAGTGGCGGTGCACAATCATTACAAGAGGGTTAACAGCCCCAAGCAGGCCGATATAGAATTGCAAAAGAGCAACATCCTTCTCATCGGCCCGACCGGAACAGGCAAGACCATTCTCGCGCAGACGCTCGCGAAATTCCTTGACGTACCTTTTACCATTGCTGACGCCACAACTCTTACGGAAGCGGGATATGTCGGGGAAGACGTTGAGAACATTATCCTCAAGCTCATACAGGCGGCGGATTATGACGTTGAAAGGGCGCAGCGCGGCATCATCTACATTGACGAGATCGACAAGATAAGCCGTAAGACCGAGAACGTTTCAATAACGAGAGATGTCTCAGGCGAAGGTGTTCAGCAGGCGCTTCTGAAAATCATAGAAGGCACCATCGCGAATGTCCCGCCCCAGGGCGGCAGGAAACACCCGCAGCAGGAATATATCCCGGTCAACACCGCCAACATACTCTTTATCTGCGGAGGCGCGTTTATCGGCCTTGAAAAAATAATAGAGGAGAGGATCGGCAAGAAGGTTGTCGGCTTTGGTTCAGAGCCGAAGGTGCACGGCAAAAAAATAGATGAGTCGCTCAAGCATGTGCAGCCCCAGGACCTGATCAAGTACGGGCTTATCCCTGAATTCGTGGGCAGGCTTCCTGTTGTTGCAACACTGGAAGAGCTGAGCGAATCAGCGCTTGTGAGGATACTTACGGAACCAAAGAACGCGATTATAAAACAGTACCAGAGGCTTCTCTCGTTTGATAATGTTAAGCTGAAATTCACAGAGACCGCGCTTGCGGCCATTGCAAAAGAGGCCATCAGGCGCAAGACCGGCGCGCGCGGACTGAGGGCGATCCTCGAAGAAATTATGCTTGACGTGATGTACGAAATGCCGTCACAGAGCGAAGTCAGGGAATGTTTGATAACGGAAGAAGTGGTCACCAAGAAGGAAAAGCCTATCCTCGGCTACAAAGAACACGCAGAGTCCGCATAGGGCAGGAAGAAAGTTAGCGTTCCTATTTCGGCATTCCCTGCGCGAATGAGCCCTTTTCCACCCTCTCATTGGGATCATGATAATATTTAAACCTGAAAAGCGCGTCAAGGCCATGGCAGTCGATGCACAGCAGGCTGTAAGTCTGCATCCTGAGAAAACTGTTGGTTGCTGTGCCTTCAACATTCGCGCCCGTGCCTTTGTTATGAAATTTCGGGTCCCATTGATGAACGTTGTGACACGACGGGCATGAGATATTGCCGACTGACACGTTCTTCCCTGTATGCTGCTCAAAGAGCGGGAAATAGTTGGGCTTCCCCTTTGCATCTTTTCCAACGTTGGTAATAAGCTGCCCTTCAGGATGAGAGGCAATTGTGGGGACCTTGTTTTTTGCAACGCCGTTATCAGAGTGACAGGAATTACACATCATGTCCATCAGGTTGCCCCCTTTTGCAAAGCTTTGTCCCCAGAGTTTTAATTTGTTCTTGCCGTTGTGAACAATATGACAGACGCCGCACGGGCCTGATTCAGCAGGGGTCTCTCCGGTAATATTTTTTGAATCAGGCGCGGTAACAATCATGTCGTGGTCGGTCCTTTCAATATAGCTTTGTTCGGGATGGCAGTTCCCGCAGAGACTGGAAGACGGTGAGTTTGCAAGCCTCAGGAAACTGTTTTGTGAAGTGCCCTCAACGGTTGAATGATCTCCCGGTATAATTTTTGCGGGGTCCCAGCGGTGAGGGTCGTGGCAGGTCTGGCATGCCATCAGGCCGCTTTTCGATACCTTCCCGTTTTTGTCAAAAAGCGGCAGGGTGGTGGTGAGCCCTTTTTCTGCAGGAGTGATATTTAAGGGATGGGAATAGTCCTTCACTATTTTTTTCTTTGCCATGCCGTTTTCATTATGGCAGCTTATGCACAAGTCCTGCACGACCTGCCCGCTCTTCGTGGTTATTTCCCTGGCCCAGAGGTAGCTTTTCTGGCCTCCGTGCACGTTGTGACAGGACCCGCATAGCCCTGACTGGGCCGGCGTTTGGTCAAGGTAATTTTTTGTCTCAGGGGCGACCTTCGCGATATCATGCTTGGAGTCGGCAATGTAAAATTTATTGCTGTGACATTCCTTGCACAGATCAGGAGCGGACCTTCTGAGAAAGGATGTTTTATTGTCACCCTTTATGTCTTTCCTTATCTCTCCTTCAGCGGAATCAGCGCGCCATCTGTGAGGGTCATGGCAGGTCGCGCATGTGACATTGCCGCCTTTGTCCTGGATGCCGAATTTATTGAAAAGCGGAAGGGTCAACTTGTCCTTTTCGACCCCGATAACTGTCAGCAATGTGTCCGGCGAGTTGCTTTCAAAGGGGTTAACATCCACAGGATGACGATAGTCTACCGGAATGGCCTTCTCCGCGATATTTCCCTTACTGTGACAACTGAGGCAGAGCCGTGTAGTGAAGTCCGTCCCTTCTCCGGCCTTTCTGGCCTCTTTATGCGGCAGGTGACAGGGCGAACAAATGCCCGACTCTGCTACGTTCTTTCCGTCAAGATTCTTTTCTCCCGGTGCGGAATTCTGGAGATTGTGTTTTGTGACCTCAATATATTTTTTATCGGTATGGCAGGTCAGACACAGCGTGGACTTGTTGTCCCTTTTGATCAATAACAGTTTCTCCTCGATCTTGTTATTGTGCACCTTATGACATGTCTGGCATATGATCTCGGCATTGAACCCTAATTCCGCCCCTTTCTGAAACAGCTCTTCCGGTATCTTCACTTTTTCAGGTTTTACATTTATGACGTGATAGTGGTTCCTTTTGCCGTCAGGGGTAAAGATGTTTTTGTCCGTATGGCATTCGAGGCAGAGGCGGGAGTCCTTTGCGCTCTCTATAAGGAAACTTGCGTTCGGAGACCCGTGGACCGTGTGGCAGGTTTCACAGATGATCTGGTTCTTCCCGTCCCCGATTACAGCGCCGTAAGAAACGAGGGCCTTCGGAATCTCTTTCTCTCCCGGGCCGACAGGGTGGTTGCCGAAGGCAGTTCCCCCGTCCTTGTCAGCGTGGCACATTACGCACATTGCTGAGTTCTTGTTTGACGTCCTGACAAAGATGGTCCTCTCCATCCCCATCTCGCTCGGCACTCCGTGCGCGGTGTGGCAGGTAAAGCACTGCATCTTGCCGTCTTTGTCCAGCGGAAATATTTTCGGTATCTTCATTGAGGCGGGAGGCGGCTGGTTGATCTTGTGCCTTAAGTCATTATATACCCTTGCCCTCGAATCAACTACGCTTCCGTCGTGACATGAAAAACACATCTCGGGCTTTGCCACGGTCTTTTCACTTGTATACGGCACAAGGTCCGAGCCCCTTCCCTCGATATAGAAGGTGTCTATCCAGTTGTAATGGCATATCGCGCATTCTTTGGCCGAATCCGGATTTCTCGGCGCAGTTTCCGAGGCGGCCGAAATGCTTTCAAAATAAAAAATGCAAAATGCAAAATGCAAGATCAGGGATATTTTTAATATATTCTTTCCCCGGACTTTTGACTTCTGACTTTTGACTTCTGACATCTCCCCTGTCATTCCGCATCCTTTTCCAACTGGTACACGCTTACCTTTTCTGCGAACATTTCCACGACATAGAGCCTGTCTTTATTGTCTATGAATATCCCTGCTGGCGTAACGAATTTCCTGACCGCTCCTTTGTCCGGATCGCCGATCGCCGAATAAAAATCGCCGACCGGTTCAAATACCTGGACCACTCCCATATAGCTGTCGCTGACATATATCTTCCCGTTCCTGTCAATTGCGACCCCTTTGGGCCTGAAGAATTCACCTTTTTCAACACCCCATTTGCCGACGCTTGCGACATACAACCCTTCGGGACTTAAGATCTGGACGCGCGTATTGATGACATCCACTATGTAAAGATAGCGCTCTGCGTCAAGGGCCATCAAGAACGGGTATCTGAATTCCCTGTCTCCTTCTCCAGGCGCGCCGTAAGATTCGATCTTCTGCAATGTCGCGCGGTCATATGCGTGAATGCAGTGATTATCATTGTCGACTATGTAGATTTTGCCCGCGGATTCGTCAATTGAAACATCTGTCGGGTCTGCAGGCCTGCCGTTTTTTGAAAGGACCCTGATCTGTGAAAGAAAACCCCCGGTTGAATTGAAGATCTGCACGCGGTGATTGCCGGAGTCCGCCACGTAAACTCTCCCCGCGCTGTCAATGCCTATGCCCAGCGGAAATTTAAACTCTCCCTCTGCCGGTCCCTTTGCTCCGAATGAAAATATGAACTTGCCGTTTTGATTGAAGACCTTGACAGCGCTGTTTACGCCGTCCACGACATATATCAGCCCTTCCTTTGAAACTGCCACATCGCTGGGCTGTTTGAAGCTGTAAGTTATATCAAAGAGATGCTGAACATTCGTCAGCCTGACGGCTTGGGCCGGGGCAGGCAATGCTGAGAAGGCGATCAAAAAAACACATAGTACACAGAGATAAGCAATCCGCAGATTGCTCAGGATTACGCAGGTTTTTAATAAGAGCCTTTTGCTTAATCTGAGAAATCTGCGGCATCTGTGGATGAAATTTATCATTCTTTGCGCACTCTGTGGTTAATTAATTTATATCTCACTTTTTACCGCTTTTTTTTCCTCGACCTTCGGCAATTCTTCTCCCGGATGGAGCATCCTCGGCATGTAGAACTTTGTGTAGTTCTTTATCATCCCGACGACTTCCGTGCTCACTATGGAATCTATTCTCTCTTTCGGATACCCGAGGTCGGCAAACGGCAGCAAAGACGCCTCCTTCTGGTGGCAGTCCTCGCAGATGGCCGGCTGTTTACTGACTATCTTATGTATCAGTTTTTTGGCCCTTGATTTCTGCGCCTCCGAGAGGGATTTTTCTTTTTCCCTGTATTCGCGTGAAAAGGCCATCCGTTCCTCCGAGTCGATCCTCTGGAGCTTTCCGTCAACGCGCTCAAAAGGAATGATTTTTGCCTTGTACGCGCCCGGCGCTGAACCCTTCACAGGGCTTTCGACCAGTTCCCCGTTGGTCCTGTCATACCATTTATAGACCCTTGTCTTCTGCGCCCCCTCGAGTTTTACGTGGCAGGTCTCGCAGCCGACAAAGAACGCGTGCATATTCAGAAAGGCCCTCAGCTCTTTTATGTGATCATGCGGCATATCGCCGTGGCAGTCCACGCAGTATGACCGTTTGTCCGGGCCGATCTGGAACCCGATATGGTGGAAGTGCCCCTTTATCCTTCTCTCTTCGAGGATCTTGTAACCGAGGTAATGTTTTATCTTCTCGTCGCTTTCGAGTATGATCTTTTCAAAAGAGGTCTTTGTCGCTTCGTGTTTTTTCTGCTCTACTATCTGCCCGATCTCCAGGGCGCGCTCCCTGCCGTGATATTCTTCTATTATATGCGCGAAGGTCACTTCCCAGATTATATAGATGAAGAACACCGTGAGCGCCATAAAACCCAGCATATATATTTTATAGAATAGTTTTTTCATGCAGAATGCCCTCCTTCCGTAGATTCATGCGTATGCCCGCCGTGCGGAGGCAGTATCTCATGCTCCAGCCCCGCCTCTTTCATGACTTTTACGTAGTGTTCGTAATGTTCTTCCGCCATAAGTTCCTCGGACATGTATCCCGTCAGAAATACCGTCCCCATAGGGAAAACGGATATTGAGAAATGGACGTTGTACCAATGCCAGATGAATAGAAATAGAGCGGCAAGCAGGGCCTCATCGCTGTGGGCAATCAACATGAAGTTTAAAAGCCCGCCCGGCAATAAATGCGTGGCGAGTTCCTTGTTCCATATGATGAGGCCGGACAGCCCTATGATGACCATGCCCCAGAACGGCGCCCAGTAATCAAATTTTTCTTTCCATGTAAAATTGTCGCCATCAGGCCGTTTGTTCGTCAGGAACAACAGATACTTCATAAGGTCCCTGATGTCAAACGCGTCTTTGAGGTTCGGGACGAGGGGTTGTTTGGCCAGTATCATGAGGACCTTCATTACACTCAACTCTCCTTTCTGCTTTAAGGGGAGGACCTGTTTTTTGTAAATAACATATGCCAGGTATCCGATGTGATACACAAACAGTATCAGCAGTATTACCCCGGTAGTTATGTGGACAATAGGGGCGGCCTTTATGCCTCCAAACAGTGCGTAGAGATACGGCGCCCACGCGGCATTGGAGAATTTCAGCGGCATCCCGGTCAGTACCAATGTAACTACCGACCATGCGAGGATTATATGCTGTATCCTCTGGTTCATTGAAAATCTGTAAAAATACCTTTTCCCGTCTTTTATCTTTATCGCAGGATAGCGTTTCATGTCTTATTTCCTCCTTTTAATGACAGCATTAGGGAAGAACCTTCTTATCAGGTCAAGTAATATTATGCCCATTAAAGGAAGCAGTGTGCCGCCTGTCAGCACAATGAAAAACACCGTGAAGAAGTATTGGGCAGGGCTCTGTTTAAGATTGAATTCAGCATGAACATTATACGTTGCAAGCTTGGGTGAGGCGTTAGGATGACAATCTATGTTTGAGCAGATCTTTCCCCGGTTCATATCATTGGTGGAAGCCTGGGTGTTTTTATGGCTCAACATCTGGTGAGCGGACTGGCCCTTGTTTACGTGACAGTCAAGACAATCCGGGATCCTTTCATCAAGGAACCGGGCGGCCTTCCCGTGGAAAGTCTCTCCGTAGGAGAATACGGCCTTTGTTGACAGCCCGTGTCTCTCCACAAGCTGTGAATCGTTGTGACACCTTGCGCAGACCTCAGCGATGTTGATGGGGTTTCTGCTCTTATGCAGTCTTGTTGTAACGTGATTGTAGAACCTGTAGATAAACTCGTCCTTCTTGTGGCACACCCTGCATCTGCCAAGCGACGCCTCGGATATCCCGGGACGCACTTTCTTAAAGAAAGACAGGGGCCTGTATAACGGCTCATCATGGCAGTCCTTGCATTCAGGAAAATCGTTGGCATATTTTTTTGATTTGCCTGCCGGATCAATCCTGCCGTGTACGCTCTGGCTCATGTCGGCGTCCACGCTTTTGTGAGAGAACTTTTTTTCGCTTGACGGCTCGATAATATGACACTCCACAAGACAGTCAACCTTTTTTGCGGGTTTGTGCGGGATCTCCGTGATGTCCGTATGGCATCCTTCACATTTGACCTTGGAGTGGACGCCGTTGTTATAGATGGATTCGTTGATGAAGAAAAGCCTGAACTTCCCTTCTTCATCAACCCTGCTCATTCCGGGATACTTGTGACACAAAAGGCAGTTGCCTATGTCCGCCGCAAAGGCGCTGCCGGGAGAGGAGAAAACCAGGAATGGAATGGACAGAAAGAGTAAAAGATAAGACTTTAGATTTGGTAGTGATACCTTCATACTTCGCCCCCTTCTACTGCAAGTTTCTGTTATTTGATTTGTAAGACTATACCCTCTATGATTCTTTTATATCACAGATTTTTTGTTTGTAAAATAAATTATTATTATGGTGAGATAATCGGGGTGGGACTTCATTTACAAAATGATTAATAAAGGCGGAGTAATTAAGAATAAAAATCACAGAGAGTGCAGAGGTTTTAAATTTGCCAACAAAAGAGAAGGAGAAGCTGCTTCCGGTTTCGCAACTTCTCATTCTCATTTTTTCATTATCAGTCTCCAATCCCCGGGCCCGGAGCTTTGCCGTAATACTTGCGCCAGATGTTGAAGTCCTGTATCCAGACAGTCCCGTTTCCGTCCAGATCTACATATGCAGGAGCTGGCGGAACTGTCTGGCCAGACCATCTGCGCCATTCGTTATAATCTATGATATTTACAAATCCGGTGTTGTCAAAATCCGGATCACACAGGTCGCCGTAATGTTGTGTGCCTGCCACAGATAGGTTGTCATCATCTGCTGAGTTGCTGTCCCTTTGATCAGGATTTGCAACCAGTCGGCAGTTGTCACATACGTCACCAACTTTGTCACCGTCTGAATCGGCTTGGTCTGGGTTTGGAGTAAGGTAACAGTTGTCGTCACAATTTACTGTGTTGCCTCCGGTACAAGAATTGTCCCCCGCGGTACCACTTAGGTCCCCATCATCAGGAATACCATCGCCGTCTGTGTCAGCCATAGTGACAATCTTATTTTCCCGGTTGCCTACTTCGTCGTAGTAATAATCAATCGCAGCGCCGTTTTCGTAAAGAACACTCTCCAGCCGGTTCAGGTCGTCATAGACATAATCTATGGTCTCTGCTGAATACGATAACGTTGCTCCAAAGAAGATAAATGTGACAATTGCTAACCCTGTTAATGCTTTGCTCCCTGATTTAAATACCATTTCCATGCCCCCCCTTTTGTGAGTTTTTTTATGATAAGTCCTCAGATTTTAGCTTATTTGTATCATCGTTTAGGTTTTAATACCTATTCATTTTTTCATCTATTAGAATATATCTTGTATGATTGCCCCCGTTCTTTTACCTTTCTTTATATCATTTTCCAGACTTGCCACCTTTCTGAGGCTCTTTAATTTTATACTCACGCATCCAGTCTTTCCTTTTAACATCCTCGCGCCAAGGCTTTCCAACTTTATAAGATTCTAATTGCGAAACCAAATTATTCATCAGATTCTCATTATTATCTTTTTTAAGTAACGTAATGGCTCTTTCCCCCGTCTGGACTGCCTCTTTGAAATTACCTGATTCAGCATAAGCTGCAGCCAGCGTACCCAAGAAAACCACTTCACCCGGACGAAGTTCAATTGCTTTCAACGCCAATTTTAAAGCCTTAGTTCCATCTCTAAACTTGCCGTCAGTACATGAAGATAAGAGAGCTGAATAGTTGTTGTATACTAATGCATTCTGCGGGTCTAACTCTATTGCTTTTTCGTAATCTTTAATAGCAGAGGCAAAATCTCTTTTTTCGTGCCAGGTATTTGCACGGTTAAACACTGCCTGAGCATACTTCGAATTAAACTCTATTGCTTTTGTATAGTCAGAGATAGCGTTGTCAAGATTACTCTTTTCATACCATGCCTCAGCTCTAAAATAGTATGCCTCAGAGTTGCTTGTATCAATTTTTATCCCCTCTGTATAATTATCAATGGCACTCTCATAATCTCCCTTACCGAAGAGTGTTGATGCCCTGTTAAAATAAATTCTACCTTTTAAAGAATTATTAGGGTTAAGCTGTAACGCCTTTGTATAATCAGATAAAGCAAAGTCATAATTACCCTTACTATTCCAAATAAAGCCACGATTAATATATGCCTCGATAAGTTCTTTATTTATTTCCAATGCCTTTGTGTAATCAACAATGGCATTATCCAATTTACCCATCTTAAACCAAGCAACTCCACGATTATAATATATATCCGCATTGCGTGGATTTATTTCTAAAGCCATGTCATAAATTTTTATAGCCGATTCATAGTTCCCATCCCTGTTTTCACGATTACCTCTGCTAATTAGATAATTTTCTTCTGAGCAGCCATTTAACAATGGAATTGTAATTATTAGACACAAAACAATAACGTTAGAACTCTTCATAATCATATTCTGCTCCTATTTACACATGTTCATTATTTTATTGTACACAGGTTTCATGGTATCAATGGGATGAACAATTGTTTCGTATATATTAGCGTCAAGTGCATTTTTGAATGCAATTGGCATTGTTATTATATTTACAGTTGTGGATAATGAGTCTCCATATGCATTCTTAACGCCTAAGTTATTTAACATTGCATCATGCTGTATTGATGTTTCATAAAAATTAGGCACATTATATTCAAAAAACTCCATGAGGGAACTCCCGGGTTTTAGTACATCTGCAGGAGCATTAACGGATCCCATCACTGCGGGATCTCCTTGCTTACGTAACCATTCCGCTAATCCCTCAGAATCAATCAGCAATATCGGGTTGTTGCCAACATACGCCATGAGGTTAGTATCACCCCCCTCAAAGCCAATGGGGTCTTCGCTTATGAATCTCCCAACCTCAGGGTCATAGTAACGTGCTCGCATGTAATACATTCCGTTCGGCTCAGTCATAACTCCATGTTGCCCAACAAACTTGAGCGGCTGAGGAATCGCTTCTACTTGATTGAGAATTTTCCCGAATGGATCATACGCATATTTATTCACAACCGCCTGTGATGAATTACTCATGGCAATCGTGCTGCCTACTGCGTTGAAATGATAAGTATACACCTGATTCGCCGGGGTAACCCTTGCGAGCAAACCCGCTCCATAGATGTAATAGCTTGTAATGTTATTCGATCCATCCGCCTCTGCAAGCAAATTCCCGCTTGCATCGTATATGTAGCGTGTAGTTACTCCGTCTCTCACAGCCTGAACACGATTACCTTTACCGTCATAAAAAAACTGAGTATTACTGCCAATTCCGGTCAACCGATGCTCATAGTCGAACGAATATGTCGAACCGTAAGCTGTAGACAACTGTCCCTCAAAGTCATACCCGAAACTTGCGGTATTGGCAGCTAA
Source organism: Nitrospirota bacterium (assembly GCA_016214845.1). NCBI lineage: Bacteria > Pseudomonadati > Nitrospirota > Nitrospirota bacterium. The sequence goes on from JACRMS010000020.1 coordinate 112,604, forward strand.
CAGACGGTTCTTTTTGTCGTTGTACGTATAGCTTGCGTTCTCAGGTGAAAGTATCTGCACCAATGGTTCATTCTGAACAACCTGCGTCCGGTTGCCGTTACCGTCAAGAGTGAAACTATAGCTCGCCAGTGTCGTGGCATCCGACTTTTTATTCTCAAGTGAAATCAATCTGTTTGCATTATCATAGCCATAGATCGTTACTGTGCCGTTGAAGTTCATAACGAAGTATAAGCGCCCTGCATCGTCATAATAATATGTCGCCGTCTGATTCAGCCAGTCAATCTTGACCGTCTCCAATCGATTCAATTCGTCATAAGTATAACTCACCGATTTATTCCCCGTATATATTAGCTTGGTCATATTGCCGTTAGCGTCGTACTCGTATGATACGGAAAAGCTTGCCGGATTCAGAGAGTAGGTGAATGTGGAAGATGTCAGCCGCCCGATAGTGTCATAAGCATAGCCTGTATTGCCTATTGAATCCTGCATTACCGTAAGTTGATCGTATTGGTCATAAGTGTAATTGACTGTCGAGGTATCAGGATATGTGACTCTTTCAACTTTATCGGTCGGCGTGTAAGCATAATCTATCATGTGACCCTTGCGGTCTATTTTATAAAGCAGCCTTCCCGCGTCATCGTAGGTAAACGATGTAGTCTTGCCCAGAGGGTCGGTCTTGAGTTTGAGTTGCAGGCGGTTATTATACTCGTTAAAATTTGTAGTGCTGCCAACCTGATCGGTGAGGCTGTACATTATGCCAATTGGATAGTAATTGGTAGTCAGCACGGGATGAGCGCCAACCTTTGTGGTCTGCGGATTGCCGTAGCTGTCATATGTCAGTGTTGTTACCGCGCTGCGTCCGTCAGTGGTCGTTTGCGTCAGTCCATTCGCATAGTAAGAAGCTGTTGTCTGTGACAATCCATTGTCAGTCGGCAGAAGATTTGCGTCATAGAGAACGCCATACCTTGACAATGCCGGATGATGTTCGCTGTCATATTCAACATGACTGCCGTGAAAAACGTGATCAACGGTGTCGGTCAGTCTGAATTGCGCATCGTAAACATAATCGGTAAATAAGCCCAACGCATTGATGGTAGTCGTTAGATTATGGTTCCCGTCGTAATAAAACCACGCCTGATTCCCTTTCGCATCTACCGTCTCGACGACATGGTTTTGCCCATCGTATTGAGTTGTCTTTAAGTTTTCAAGCGCATCCTTCTCGGCAACTGTACGCCTCTTATCATCAATGAAATAGATCGTCTGGCTGCCGGATTCTTCCCGGATGTTCCTGTATCCTGAAAAATAATATTTGTGAATCGTGCTCGTCCCCTGTCGCGGCTCGGTCTGCTCTTTGACTCTGCCGAGACTGTCATAAACATTGGTTACAGTTGTGATGCTCATAGGAGTTGCCTGTGTAGTCATTCTGTGACTGCCGTCGTATCCGTAACTCCATACTTTGCTTTCAGGATCGGCGTAGCCAGTTAAATCATCGATGGTATATCCATATGATACAAACCTGCCTGCTGAATCGGTGACAGACGTAAGCTTGCCTCCCGGATAACCCAGAGTAAGTGAGCGGTTAAAGGCATCCCTCACTGTTATTAAGTCATTTCCGCTGTATGTAAACGTCATTGTATTGCCGTCCACATCAACCCATGAACTGATCTTGTTGTCGGAGTTGAAATTGATCCGCGTTCCAAAACGCTCCTGTAGTTGATAAAGACCCGTCTGTTTTACAAGCCCTGTAGTCACGCCCGGCGGGGAGCTGTATGTTCCGTCCGGCAGCATAATGTAAGTCAGCACTTTGTCCTGCAAGTGGACCGAGACGGCATTTTCAAAAAGTTCATCCATTTGCCATTTGCCTGTAAGAGCCGCTGTTGTCCATTCTTTAACGGTTGGCATGGATGAACTCATGAGATCGAGTGTGACTACTGAAGCCACTAATGACGCGACCGCATCAACAGGCTGACGCATTGCAAGTCCTGAATCCACATCGCTGTGAGTATTCACATATATGTTGTAGCTGTGCGTCCATCCATAGCCAAGATTGCTCTTCTCATTATGATTATCGCTGTTGTAGTAGCGTTTGAAATGCAGGCCAAGCGGCTCCTCGCCTCCAAGCCCGATGTCTTCCTGATCGAGGACATATGCGCCGGTGGTCATATCTACAGGATCCCCGCATTGAGCGGTTGAGATATGGGATGGAAAGAGTAGCTCTGAGCCGAATTCATTTTGCACGCAATAGGTGCAGGTCTGCAGCGGATATGCTCCATACCCTCCGTAATAATCACCTCCTATAATCATGCCTAATTCCGCTTTGCCGGAGACATCCTGGCTGTACTTCACGTATCCCTTGCCCCTCCATTGCAACAATGCTATCTGGCCGTTTGCAGGCAGCACTAACGTCACGCCGCTATTGACCGCACTCTGAAAATCCTGCAAGTCCTGCGTGCTGTAGCCTGTCAACTGGGTTTGAATACCTGAGAAGTTTGCGCTGTTTGCGAGAAATATTTTGCTGCCCTGTGAATTGGCCAAATGAATCAACTTAATTGTAGACGCTGCCGGTCTGTCCACTCCCTGCAACTGTTCAAGCACCCCGTGTTCAAGTGCGCTGCCAAGAAAACTGCCTGCCTTAAAACAAGCATTCTCATCGGCAGTGATGTTGTTTCGGGAAATATATGAGTTCACCTGCGTCTTGACATCAACATAATAACCTTGTTCCTGCGCCATTATGCCGAACCGGTGATGCCTGATGCCAATTACGTTTGAAAGCCGGGCAAGCAGATTGTCTGACAGCGTGGTCTGCTGCATCCATGTTTGCCCCATAACATTGAGCGTTTCGGTCAATACCTCCTTTGATGCATCTGATAACCCGCCTGTGCGGTAGTCTTCAAGAATCCTCTGACGTTTTTTGAGATGCTGTCCTTTCTCACTACCGCCAAAGTCGGAAATAATGACATAAGAAGAGCCGCGTTTCAAATTATACGTTGAGGTCTGGTCCCCATACGTTCCGGAATCATCGGCATAAGGATGATCAATCGTTAATGTCATCTGTGCAAGGCCAGCTCCTGAAACAGGAGGTGTTTCCACTGCAATCAATTCATCATCAAGCCATAATTGCGCAGCAGGAGCAGAGACCGTCTCACCGGTAAGCGGCAAGTCTATTGTATTAGAAATGCCGTCATAGGTGAAGCTTACCCGAATGTCTGCGTTATGAACACCCACTGCATTTGCAAGATATTTTACATCGATATTGCGAGACTGACCCGATGAGAGAGTCCCGCTTCCACCGCCGCTGAGTATCTGGAAACGGCTGCTGTCGGTCCCGACTAAGCTAATGCTATTGATGGTCAAACTCAGCGTCCCGCTGTTTTTCAGTATTGCCGTGCCCTGAGTAAAGTCATTTAGATACCTTTGTCCGAAGCTTATGCCATAAGAGCCCGTGAAGTCAGGCGCATACACTGTTTGCCCTGAAAGCGGAAGGTCAATCTGATATCCTGAAATACCGTCATAGTTGAATACGATGTGTATATTTGCGGTATGTGTGCCTCTTGTTGTTGCCAGATAGCGGACGACGATATCCCTGTAACTTCCCGCAGAAATATTTCCCGTGCCGCCGCCGCTTATAATCTGAAACATATTAGGATTGCTTCCCGTTAGTGACATGCCGGTAATCGTTAGCGTCTGTGAACCGCTGTTTTTCAGACGGGCCGTATTGTCCAACGGCTGGTTTAAATAAGCCAGCATGCTGACGCCGTATGAGCCGGAGAGATTAGGAGATTCAGCTACAAATCCCGTTAAAGTCCAGGTATCAGTATTATGTGAATATCCTGAATACCATGTTTCCAGATTAAAGGTTGCAGTCTTGGTTCCCCTGCTTTGCCCGGATCCCGAAAACCTCACCTCAATCGTAAAGCTTCCACATGGCGCTACGGTGCGATAACCACCACCGCTTATAATTGAATATGCGCCGTTTGAATTGTTGCTGAGCCATGAGTTCACATATAATGTCGGATTGGAACAAGAATTGGTCCATGTAGGAGGCCATGTGGAAGAACCGCTGCTGTTAACACTGCCGAAATCTATCGAGCCCTGAAAACTCTGCGTGGTAACAGTTCCGCTATCCCGTGTCCGGGGAGGTACAATCTCTCCGCTTGAAATAGTTACAGTCTCCGAAGTTAAAAACGGCTCCTCTGTTAACGGCAAAGTTGTACTTGCAGGAAGTGCGGCAGATTGCCCTTGAACTGGAAGCGGGAGACCGGATACCTCTGCAGATGTCGTATGGGGATCGAGAGATGTTGCTCTGACAGGTGCGCCTGCTCCGCTGCCGCCCGTGTCATATGTTATTGCCAGCCTTTTTCCGGCTATATCATGAATTGAGAGTAATTGATCTATCTGTCCGTGCTGGATATGGACTTTATGAACATAAGTATCCGGGATACTGTCCCAAGATGCTGTAATTGTATATGGAAATCTCAACCCTGCCGGATACTGTTCAGTTATTTCAGTAACAATCTTTCTGTCTCCGAGTATCTCAGACATTTCAGAATTCGGATAATTTGTGCGGAGAAATGATGTCAGGTTTGTTGAGTATTCCACAAGCTTGCTGCGGAGAGCGGTCATTGTACCGTATACATACTGAATCGCACCGATGCCCGCATTATAAGTCTTACTCTCTGTCAACAACGCAATCATCAACGACGCCTGGTCAAAATCATTCCCGCTGCCGTCAAGATAAGTAAGAGTAGCTCCCTTTAGCGAGCCGAAATAAGGTACGTAGTCAATGTGATTATGGACATAATCATAAATCAATTTTGGGTCATATTGCAGGCCGCGTGCGAGTTCCTTAATTTCATCGGATATCACAGTTGCGGAAGCAGCGAAAGAAGCAACGCCCGTAACACCCACTGTTCCCTGCACCCCTGTTCTTCCTTGTTTGGAATTAAAGTAAGCCATTGCTGCTTCAGGACTTACAGGGTCAGCCGTTCCCATAAACCAGCCAGGGCCAAGCACCACGGCATTTACTCCGGTAGCAATAAATATTAAGAATAGCAAAGCAAAGATGACAACTGCAAATAGATACTTTTTTTCTGATAATACTTTTTCCATACCATGTCCCCCTTGGTGAATTGAAAAATTGGTAAAGATTTTTTTGGATGGATTAATTTAACATTTCAGAAACGCCTTGTCACCTGTCCGAAAGGACAGTGTTGATTTTGTTTACAAAGCGGAGTTTACTTAGTGGTCCTGCTGCTTTTTCATATTCTCAGCGGACACAGCGGACATAATGTTTCATAGAAAATGAATTGCTGTTCTTGGCATCGAATGACACATTGCCGCCATTAAATATAATCTGCCACGCGTAGACTGGATTTAAACTGCTGGTTGAGGACCAGTAACTGCTTGCAGAAAACTTGGTGTCGGGGAAATACCCGGCATTTATTGAAGGGGCTGACACTGAGTAGTCAACAAGGCTCTCAAGCTCCTTTATGTCCGGCACCCGCCAGTCGGTATGGTCCGCGAGATCGAGATCTTCACAATATGACAAAGCCTCCTGCCAGGACCTGTTGCCGCTGTCGTCTTTTTGTTGCCACATCAGTTTTGTATTATTGTCAGTCACTGTGCCGTTCCCGTTGTCGGTGAAGTCATCGGTACTCGCATAAGGACCGCGCACGCAGCGCACATAGTTGTCGCTGTCTTTAGCTGCAGGTGATATAAAGCCGAGGTAGAAGCTCACGAACCATGCGGAGCCGCCGGCCGGATATTCGCTTGAAGTCCAGTAGTAGTCTGACGTGGCATCAGGGAAGTATGCAGTGTTTATCGAAGGGTAATACGTCCCGTAATTTACAATGCTCATCAATTCCCTTTTTGAAGGCAGCCGCCAATCTGAAAACCCGGATAACGTCAATGAGCCGCAGACGTCTTCTGTGCCGGGATTATGCGCGGCGTCATATATGCCCGCAGCCTCATACCAGCTATACACCTTTCCGTCATTAATTTTCTGCCACATGAGTCCGGTCACGTTGTCGGTCACCGTGCTGTCATCATTGTCCGTGAAACTCATGGGATTGGCTGAATACTGGGCGTCTTGTCCGTAATGAGGCGATCCTGAGGACGGACAAAGTATTTGCCCGGAGTCATCAAGGCATATCTCCTGTCCGGTATCAGGGATGGTTGATGTCACCGGAATTGCCGGTGCAACGGCTGTTATTATCACCACATCGGCAGCGCTGTCTGACTTTCCATCATTGACAATGAGGCTGATTACATATGTGCCCAACATATCCACTGTGAAAGCCGGACTTGTGATGGCCGGGTCTGATAAAACCGCCGCACTTCCTTCAGGCAAAAATACAATGGACCAACTATAGATCAACGTATCTCCGTCCGCATCCGCGCAAGCTCTTCCGTCGAGAGTAACAACAGAGCCGATCACAACATTACGGTCAGCCCCTGCATCAGCGGCAGGCGCTGAATTTACAGAAGGATTTTCCAGGGCATTTTCGCTGGAATTCCCATCGGGCTTCACATTGTTGTATGCCTCTCCCATATCTCCGCCAACACCGCATCCGGCAAGCAGCAATAATAAAATTGAGTATACCGCCAGATGTCTCATCCCCGTTGACAACATTGTTCCCCCTTTGAGTTCAAAAAAGACTGGACGATTTCTTGGATAAATTAGATTAGCAGGTTTGAAAATATCTGTCACCTGTCCGAATGGACAGGTGTGGTCTTGTTACATGATGGGAATTACTTGGTGATCCTGACGCCTTCCTGCTGCTTTTCCACCCTGTCTTCGGGGTCGTGATAATACTTATACCTGAAAAGCGCATCAAGGCCGTGGCAGTCGATGCAGATGTTATTGTAGCTGACGTTCCTTAAGAAGCTGTTTGTTGCGTTGCCTTCGAGCTTTTCATTATTCCCTTTTTCTTTTATCAGTGGACTCCACTGGTGGGCGTTGTGGCATGTAGGACAGGAGATATTTCCTACACTTGTATCCTTGCCGGTCCTCCTGTCGTATATCGGAGCATAGTCCAATGATTCCTTGTTGCTCCTCATGACGTTGTTTATCAGCCTCTCCTCAGGATGAGTTGCGATAGGCGGGATCTTGTTCTCGGCTATATTCCCCTTTGAATGGCAGCTCTTGCACAATGAATTTATAACGTCTTCACCCTGCGCGATTGTGCCGTAAGGCCTTGCCCACAACTTAAGCTTATTGGGAGCGTTATGAACGAGATGGCAAGCGCCGCACGTGCCTGATTCTTTCACGGGTTGCCCTATCAGGTTTTTGGCATCGGGGGCCGTTACGTTCAGGTCGTGGTCTGTCCCGTCTACCAGCGCCTTGTCCTCGTGACAGGATTTGCACAAATCGGACGAAGGGAAATTCTCTTTTCTTAAAAAGCTGTTGGTGGCGTCTCCCTCCATATTTTTGAACGCGTAATTAAGGACGGGTTTTCCCGGGTCCCATGTGTGTGGCTCGTGACAGGTGATGCAAACCAGTTTCCCGTCTGCTGTTTTATTGCCTTCGCTGTCAAAGAGGGGCAATTCCGTCTTGATGTTATATTTTTTTATAAAGACATCCACCGGATGATAGTTGTCCCCGATAAGTTTCTCCTTTGCCGGGCCTTTATTGTTGTGGCAGGTAGTGCACATTTGGGTGACGAAATCAGTGTTTCCGTAAAGTTTTTTGGACCAGAGATGGGGCGCCTCAGCGTTGTGCGGTATGTGACACACGCCGCACGGCCCTGAGACAGGCGCATTGAATCCCTGAATATTTTTTTCCTCAGGCGCGGTCACTTCGAGGTTGTGGTCCGATGTGATCAACTGTTTTTTATCTTTGTGACATTCAAGACAGAGGGCGGACGCGTGGTTGGACATCCTCAGAAAGCTGTTTGACGCGTCGCCTTCCACTTCTTTCCCTCCCTTGTTCGTCAGGAAATTCGGGTCCCATGTGTGTACGTTGTGGCAGGTAAAGCACTGGACTTTGCCTTCGGGGTTCTTGGTCCCGTCCTCTGAAAATAAAGGCAGGTTCTCCGGCAGCTTTTCCTTTGAGGAAGGCTCAATGTTTATGGGATGTGAATACTTTCCCGTGTGTTTTATCTTGTAAGCGGTGTCCTCCCCGTGGCATGTCAGGCACATCTGGGTTGCGGGGTTCCCTGATTTAAGACCTCTTGCCCACAGCCTTTTCCCGGAGGAGTTATGAGGCATATGACACGCGCTGCACGGGCCTGATTCCGACGGCAACTGCTGTTTAAGATTTTTCTCTTCAGGCAGGGTGGAGCGGAGGTCGTGCTTTGTCTCGATCAGGGTTTTCTGCTGCTCATGGCAGGTCGCGCAAAGTTCGGAGCCTTTATTGCTGACCACTAAAATTTTTTCTCCCCTGGCGCCGTGTATTTTGTGACAGGTCTGGCAGATCACCTTGTTCGGGTCGGTCGCCTTTCTGCTGCCCATTGAAAATAATTTATCAGGCAGTTTCATCGCAGTTGTATGCACGGGGTGTCCGTTTGAGAATTTGTAGGAGGCCTCATTCCTGTGGCACATCTCGCAGAGGCTTGAATCGATGTTCACTTCCCTGTAAACAGCGGTCCTTCCAAACGGGTCTCCGTGAGGAGCCGCGCCTTTCCCGTGAGCGGAATGGCAGGTGCCGCAGTATAATTCGTCTTTGACGCTAAGCGGCAGTTCGGGAGGGATGGTAACGTTCTTTGACGGTTTTACATACACTGGATGCCTGTTATATTTCCATACTATGTCGCGGGAATCTTTAACATAACCGTCATGACAGCTATAACATATCTCCTCCGAGCTTACAACTCCCTGGGTGTCTCTCATAAGGACGTTGCCGGGCTGCCATTCAACCAGAGTTTCTTTGTCCGTCCTGAAGTCATCCATCCACATGATATGGCAGACAACACAGTCCCTTTTGGAAGAAAGCTCAAGGGAGAAAACCGGTGTGGCCGTAATGCAGAACATGATTATGAGAACTCCAATTAATAAGGAGATCCTATATTTGACCGACATTAGCTTTAAATTGAGTAAATACCGCACCACCACCTGAACCCCTTAGTCCTACTTTGGTTATAAAATCTTCAGCACCGTTATCTTATTTCCCCTCATCTCCACTACTAACAGCCTGTTATTTTTATCAATGAAAATCCCGACAGGCGTGTTGAATACTTTCCTCTTGTTGTTTTCACAGACGACCCCGAGAAATCGTCCCAGGTCTGTAAAGCCCTGCACCGCTCCCGTATAGCTGTCGCTGACAAACACCCTGCTTTGTTTATCAAGGGCCACCCCCTTGGGCCTGAAAAACCTGCCGGGCAGGACACCCCACTCACCGATAATGGAAACAAAGTTTCCAAACGGGTCGAATTTCTGGACCCTCGTATTCAGGACATCCACAACGAGGAGTTCATTGAACTGGTTGACCGTCATCATTCCGGGGAACCTGAATTCGCCGGTCCCTTCCCCGATCTTTCCCCATTCGAATTCAAAGGCGCCGTTCTGGTCATATACCTTTATTTTGTGATTGTCGTTATCTGACACGTAAAGATAATTTTTTATCTTGGAGACCGCCACGTCTACGGGGTCGGATTTTGTCTGCGGCGAATTGGTCTTGACTGAAAACATGTTCAGGAAATTGCCGCTCTGATCAAAGACCTGGATTCTATGGTTGCCTGTGTCGGCGATGAACACGCTGCCGCTTTCAGATATATCAATTCCGAGGGGCCGGTTGAACTGCCCTTTCTCAGGGCCTTCGCTGCCGAACGCAAACTTCCAGGTGCCGTTGCCGTCAACCACAACTATCCTGTTGTTCAAACCGTCAACCAGGTAGATGTCCCCGTTGGGGGCAACAGCGATGTCGCTGGGCTGGTCAGCGCCCGGCTTGATGTCGAAAAGGAATTTGGTGTTAATACAGTCTATGGCGAATGAATTTTGAGGGGATAAATCAGCGAGAAGGGATACGACAATTATTATATAAATGTATATTCGCTGCAACGTTGTCTCTCATTACGGGAATCTGGCGGGCCGGGCTTTTAAACCCGGACCCGCGCCTTTGTATTATACATTAATAAGTTATTCCTGGAAAAGATTGGGGATATAGAATTTTTCGTACTTGGTTATCATGCCCGCTATATTGAGCTGTTCTATATCTACGATCCTGTTCTCCGAAAAGCTGAGGGCCTTGAAATCCATGAGGCCGCCCTTTGAATGACATTTTTTGCATTCATGGCCCTTTGCCTTGATACCCACGTGAAATTTCTTCTTGACATTGTCTCTCTGTTCCGGCGTGAGCTGGTCTCTCACTTTCACGTAATCCTGCGCAAGCGGCGCGTCCTGTATCTGGATCGCCGACTCAAACTTCCCGCCTATTCTGTAGAAAGGGGCTATCTTTGAGAACTGGTCCTCAACCTCCACAAGATTGCCGGTATCAGGTTCATAGCTCGTGCCGAAAAACGGGCCCTTAGGCTCTTTCTCAAGGGGGTTGTACCATTTATATGCTACGGTCACTCCCGGCTTGTCTTCTATATGGCATGTCTCGCAGACGAAGAACTCGGTGTGCATATTTAACATTGCCCTGACCTTTTTGTTCTTGCTGTGAGGATAATCCGAGTGACAGATATAGCAGACCGGACGCATATTTTCCGGAAGCTTCTGGGTCTCAACCATATGGTGGAAGTGCCTGTGCTTTTCGTATTCCTCCTGTCGCTTCACTTCTTCCATGATAGCTGACTTCTGCTTTTCCTCCATCTTCTTTTGAATGGGTACCAGCAGTGCGGGGCCATGAGGCGCGAAGGTTATCTGATAGACGACAGCTATCAGCACTGAAAGCGTAATTATTTTAAAGATAAAACCGATTACATAAACTATCTTCGGATGTTCTAATCGTTTTGGTTCGCCTGGCAATGTAAAGTCACCTCCTCTTAGTGTGTATCGAGTCCTTTTTCTCTTAAGATTTTTTTAATGTATTCTCTTTCTTCCGGGAATTCTTTCAGATTATTAACATATTCCAGAAAGTGTTCTTCTATTTGATGTTCCCTCGTGATCCTTCCTGTTAAAAAAGACCACTGGAGGGGGAATCTCCCCGGCACAAGATGCACATTGGTCCAGTGCCAGAAAACAATGACTGTGATCGCCATGACTGCCTCGTCGGCGTGCATTAACCTCGCGAGGTCCTGAAAGAATTCCGGATTGGGCCATATGGTCGACATTGTCTCCGGATATAATAAGGTGGTGCCGGCAGTTACCAGAACAAAAGTCCCCCATATTATTGCAATATAATGGAGCTTTTGCTTGTACATGAATTTGTACATCTTGGGTCTGTAAGGCTCACGCCCCGTAAAGTATTTGACGTCGTGGACAATATCCTGGACATCTTTTAACCACGGGATCTGTGTCCTCTTGAAGTCAAACTGTTTTTTCATTATCTTTTGAAAGGTGCCGCCAACAATTGTTAAAAGATGATACGCGCTTGCAACGACCATAAAGATCGCTGATATCCTGTGGATAAGCCTTGCTGTATCAGGCCCGCCGAAGAGAGACATCACGTACGGCGCCCACCAGAGGCTGCTGAAATGCAGCGTAAGCCCTGTAGCAGCTAAGATCAGAAATGTTAGAAATGTCGCGAAATGCTGAATTACTATGTGAATTGAATATCTCGGCAGGTCGCCCAACGGATCTGATTTAACATGCTTGTAAATGTCCCTCGGAATATTGCCTACGCCGTCTACATAGGTAAGATAATCATCTGTGTTCGTTATGTTATTTGCATCTGTTGTATCTTCACTGGAAGCCGCCATTTTACCTCCTGGTTTCTATAGAGAATTTATCTTAAACTTTTGGTTTCCGTTTTGCGATACCGCGCCATGAAGTGCCCTTCTTTATCTGCCATTCAATGCCGTCCTTCTTCCTGCCGAGTGTTTCAACTATCGATAATCCGATAAGGCCGAAAACAGATCCATAAAAAGCGAATGTAAGTCCAAACGCTATAAAATGTATTATGGGTTTTTTATGGCTTGAGTGGACATCTATCTTGACAAACCGGTCATTGACGTTTGTGTGACATTGCCTGCAGGTGTTGGCCTTGTTTCTCAGGTTGACGGTAGACTGAGATTCATCCTTTTTATATATATCGTGTATTGAATTGGTAGCATGACAACTCACGCAGTCGGCGGAGACCTGTGACCCGAGGGACACGGACTTACCGTGGATCGAATTTTTGTAAGTATCTACAGCCTCCAGGCTCACCTCTGATACCCTGAATCTCTTCATCTGCTCAGCATTTTCATGGCAGTTCTTGGAGCATAGCTGGACTATTTCCTGGGGTGAGCGTGAGGTCTTGTTCCTGAGACGGTGCGTGATATGCTTGTATGCCATTGTGACGCCCTGTCTTTCGTGACAGTTCAAACAGCGCAGAAGGCTCGTTGACGCAACCCTCTCCTCATCCACTTTTGTATAGATCGGGTTCTGGTGGCAGTATTTGCAATACGGCTTTGCTTTTTTCAATTCGGTCGAGTCATTGGGTTTTAGCCCGTGCACGCTCTTGTTATACACATCTATGATTTTCTTGTGCGAAAAGTTTTCACTTGAAAAAGGAGGCTTGATGTGGCATTCGTTGGCACAGTTGACTTCCTCTGTCACAGGGTCGTGGGGAAGCTTATTAATATAGGTGTGGCAGTCTCTGCAGGGGACGTTTCTGTGGACAGTATTGGAATAGATATTTTCGTTAACATAATAACTTCTCTTCCTTCCCTGCTCGTCTATTCGTCCGATCTGGCGGTACTTGTGGCACATAAGACAGTTTTCCTTATCTGCCGCTTCAGCATTAACTTCAATGAGTGAAAAAAAAGTTACTGTCAAAATGAACAAAGTGATTTTAAATATAGTTGAGCGTTCCAATTTTCTTCCCCCTTCTATCCTGCTTATTTTGTATCTCTACAACCTCTACAGGAAAGAATTAGTTAGTTTTATTTATAGAATTATAAGCTCTACTTAAAATAGGATTTTTTGGTAAAACAAATATTATTAACATTTGCTTTTTCTAAAGTCAATATTACGAATTGCTTCATTAAAAATTTAAATGAGGTTTGGCCAGTTACCTTTGGGTAAAACATCATCAGAAAATTGAACTTTTGGTTATAATAAAAAAATTACCGGGAGGTTTACATGCCTGAAGTAACAGTGGAAAAGATTTCATATGGCGGGTGGGACAATTGCGTGCAGGTAAAAAACGAGTCCATTGACCTTGTAATTACTGTTGATGTTGGTCCGCGGATCATCAGGTATGGTTTCATTGGCCGGGACAATGAGATGTGTGAAGTCGAATCAACGATGGGAATAACAGGCGGGAACGAATGGAGGATTTATGGCGGACACCGCCTCTGGCACAGCCCTGAATCAAAAGAGAGAACATATGAGCCGGACAATTGTCCTGTCGAGTGGGAAGAAATTTCAAACGGCATCAAGACTGTGCAAAAGACTGAACCGGCCTCAAGAATTAAAAAGGAAATGGAGATAACTCTCTCCCCTGACAGCACCGGGGTAACAATCATTCACCGTTTAACAAACACTGGAGTGTGGCCGGTAGAATTGTCGGTGTGGAGCATATCCGCAATGGCAACAAGAGGGACGGAGGTTGTCCCTCAAACCCGCAGAGAAACCGGATTGCTGCCAAACAGAATCATTGCCCTGTGGCCATACACAATGCCTGATGACCGCCGGCTGCGTTTTTGCGGCAACTATATAACTATCCATCAAGACCCCGCCGTAAAACAACCCCTGAAGTTAGGGACATCCAATGAAAACGGTTGGGCCGCATATTTCAACCACGGTCATCTGTTTGTTAAATATTACACGCATAATACAAATGCCCGGTATCCTGATTATGGGGTATCGTACGAGACATATGTAAATAATTTCATGCTTGAGATGGAGACCCTCTCGCCTCTTGTGCTGCTGGGGCCGAACGCATATGTTGAACATACGGAACAATGGGAACTTTTCGATAATGTCCCAATGCCGTCACTTGATGAGAAGGCAATTGACATGGCCTTGGCGGGAAGGATACGTATTTTTTGAAAAGTAACACATGGTTCTTCACTTTCCCTGCTCCTTTAGTAATAACTGAAACCTGCCGAATAAATAGCTGATATGAAATATATGCGTGCCCTGATTTGGGCGCCATGAAGGACAGCTACGCCGAATTGCGTTTAATAATTGGCAGACAAAAGACATTTAATAATTCAGTCTTCCAGTTTCCGGTTTAGTTGACAACATGTATGCAACTTGGTAATAGGTTGTTATCGAAAGGGAATTTGAGGTTTTATTAAGAATGGCTGCAAAATTAGGTCAACTGCTCGTCAGCAATAATATTGTTACAGAGGAACAACTGCTCAAGGCGCTTGATTTGCAAAAGAAAGAGGGGGGACGCATCGGCACAGCCCTTGTTAAGCTGGGTTTTATAACTAACGAAAGACTGGTACAGTTTCTCAGCAAGCAATACGGGGTACCTGCTATTACCCTTTCCGCCGAAGAGATAGATACTTCTGTTGTAAAATTCATTCCGTACGACGTCGCATATAAATATCATATATTCCCGTTCTCAAAAAACGGCGCTACCCTGACAATCGCAATGGCGGACCCGTCCAATGTCTTTGCCATTGACGATATAAAATTCATGACGGGTTATGATGTAAAGCCCGTTGTTGCGTCGGAGGCCTCAATTAAAGATGCGATATCCAGGCACTATGAACAATCAGACGCTCTTCAGACCGTTGTTGAAAGCATAACGACCGAATCAAAAGAAGAAAGCCTGGACTTTGTCAAGGAGACTGAAGAAGACGTTGATATATCCGAACTGAAAACAGCGGTGGAAGAAGCGCCGGTTGTTAAGCTCGTCAACCTGCTGCTCAGCGAGGCGATATCGAGAGGCGCCAGCGATATCCACATTGAACCGTATGAAAAGGAGTTTCGGGTGCGCTATAGAATAGACGGCATGCTTTATGATGTAATGCAGCCGCCTTTAAAAATGAGGTCCGCGCTTTCATCCAGAATAAAGATTATGTCTGAGCTTGATATAGCGGAAAGACGGCTTCCGCAAGACGGAAGGATCAAGCTGAAGATAAAAGACAAATCGGTCGACCTCCGCGTTTCGACTTTGCCGACACTTTTCGGCGAGAAGATAGTCATGAGGATCCTCGACAAGAGCAGCCTCGTGCTTGACCTTACAAGGCTCGGTTTTGAAGAAAAGGCACTGAAGGATTTTAACGAAGCAATAAGCTCGCCTTATGGAATGGTTTTAGTCACAGGCCCTACCGGAAGCGGTAAGACTACAACGCTGTATTCCGCTCTCAGCACCGTCAACAGCATAGACGTTAATATCATGACCGCTGAAGACCCGGTGGAATATAACCTTCTCGGCATCAACCAGGTCCATATCAGAGAGGAGATCGGGCTTACCTTCGCTGCCGCCCTCAGATCATTCCTGAGACAGGACCCGGACATAATAATGGTTGGTGAAATCAGAGACCTTGAGACCGCGGAGATTGCCGTAAAAGCGGCACTTACCGGACACCTCGTGCTTAGCACCCTTCATACCAATGATGCGCCGGGCACCATTTCGAGAATGGTAAATATGGGGGTGGAGCCGTTTTTAGTCTCTGCATCCGTACTGCTGATCCTTGCTCAAAGGCTGTGCAGAAAAGTTTGTAATAACTGCAGAGAGGAAGAAGCCATCCCGGAATCCGTCCTCATCAACGCGGGTATCCCCAAAGATGAAATCGGTACATTTAAGTGTTATAAAGGCAAAGGCTGCCCCACATGCAATGGAACAGGATATAAAGGCAGGATAGCCTTATATGAGGTAATGCCGATAAAAGATGAGATGAAGGAGCTGATTATTAAAAGCGCCACGGCACTGGATTTAAAAAGAGAAGCCGTAAGGCAGGGAATGAAAAGCCTGAGGATGAGCGGCCTTTCAAAACTGAGAGAGGGGTTGACCTCGATAGAAGAAGTCCTGAGAGTGACGTTTAGTGATTAATACAAGAATGTTAAGAATTTTTTGGGTTTTGCCGTATTAATACTTACTGTAAATAGTTAGTGATGGAAATTACTGAAAAATTAATGACGGAAAATCATAATTAGGTATAATTTAAGAGTAGGTTTATGGAAACGTTATACGAATTGCTGAAGATTATGATAGACAAAGGGGCTTCAGACCTGCATATAAGCACCGGCACACCTCCAAGAATAAGGGTTGACGGCAAACTCGTCCCCTTTAACAGTTCCGCCCTTTCACCTGCCGACACCAAGGCGCTTTGTTACAGCGTCCTTACCGATACACAGAAGCATAAATTTGAGGAGAACAATGAGCTCGATCTTTCCTTTGGCGTAAAAGGGCTGAGCCGTTTCAGGGCAAACATATTCATGCAGCGGGGCGCTGTGGCAGGAGCATTCCGGACTATCCCATACAACATAAGGACCTTCGGCGAGCTTGGACTGCCTCCAATAGTGACTGAATTTACCAAGAAACCAAGAGGACTGATTTTAGTCACCGGCCCAACAGGTTGCGGGAAATCATCCACACTTGCGGCCATGATAGACAAGATAAATAAAGAGCGGCATGAACACATAATTACAATTGAAGACCCGATTGAATTTATCCACGCACACAAAAATTGCCTGATAAACCAGAGAGAGGTAAACGCGGATACAGCGTCATTTAAGGACGCACTCCGGTATGTGCTTAGGCAGGACCCAGACATTGTCTTGATCGGTGAAATGAGAGACCTGGAAACAATAGAGGCTGCGCTTACCGTCTCGGAGACCGGACATCTTACTCTGGCGACCCTGCATACCAATACCGCAATTCAGACGATAAACCGCATCATAGACGTATTCCCCGCGCACCAGCAGGAGCAGATCAGGATACAACTGTCCTTTGTCCTTGAGGGAATAATATCCCAGCAGCTTCTTCCCAAAAAAACAGGCGCGGGCAGGGTACTGGCGGTAGAAGTGCTTGTCCCCACTCCCGCCATCAGAAACCTCATCAGAGAGGACAAGACCCATCAGGTATATTCCATGATGCAGACAGGCCAGGCCAAATTCGGGATGCAGACAATGAACCAGTCTCTTTTTGAATTGTATAAAAAAGGTTTAATAGCGTACGAAGACGCCCTTGCGAAATCCACGGTCCCGGACGAGCTGCTTAATATGATGCAAAGGGCTTCGTTAGGAAAGGTGTAATAAATGGCTACCGTATTTAAATGGACAGGGAAATCCGCAAAAGGCGCCGTTGTAAAAGGCGAGCTTACCGCGGGTTCGATGGAAGAAGTAAAAGGTTACCTGCGTAAACAGCGCATAACTCCGACAAGTGTTACACAGAAAGGGAAACCCCTTTTCAGTGCGTTCGGAGCGAAAGTCACGGACAAAGACCTTGTTATTTTCACAAGACAGTTTGCAACGATGATAGGAGCGGGACTGCCGCTCGTGCAGGCGCTGGATATTCTCTCCAAGCAGACCGAGAACCCCGGATTTGCAAAGAGTATCGGCGAAATAAAAAGCGACGTGGAGGGCGGCTCCACCTTTGCGGACGCCCTTAGAAAATTCCCTAAGGTCTTTTCAGACCTCTATACGAATATGGTTGCGGCCGGTGAAGCAGGCGGTATTATGGACACCATTCTCGTCAGGCTTGCCTCATATATTGAAAAGGCCCAAAAACTCAAGAGGAAGGTCAAGGGCGCGATGGTTTACCCTTCAGTTGTTATTACAGTCGCCATCATGGTCATCGTGATCATCATGGTCTTTGTCGTGCCTACCTTTGCAAAAATGTTTACAACGCTTGGCGGGACCCTGCCGATGCCGACCCAGATCATAATTGATTTGAGTAAATTCCTCGGCGGAATCGGAGGGTTGATAATGTTTGGAAGCATTATCGCCACGATAGTCTCTATTGTCCAGTTCCGGCGGACGGAAACAGGCCAGATGGTTACAGACAGAATAATCCTTAGGCTTCCTGTTGTCGGGATACTTTTCAGAAAAGTCGCTGTGGCAAAGTTCACGCGCACGCTCGGCACCCTTATAAGCAGCGGTGTGCCCATACTCGATGGTTTGAACATAACTGCGAAAACCGCAGGCAACAGGGTGATTGAAAAGGCGGTCATGGAAGTAAGGCAGGGGGTTTCCGAGGGAAGAACAATTGCCGAACCGTTGACCCAGTCAAAAGTATTCCCCCCGATGGTCACACAAATGATCGCGGTCGGTGAATCCACAGGCGCCCTTGACAATATGCTCGGGAAGATCGCGGATTTCTATGATGAAGAAGTTGACCAGGCAGTCGGTAATCTCACGTCCATGATAGAGCCTGTGCTGATGATCTTTCTCGGCGGCACTATCGGATTCATAGTAGTTGCCATGTATCTGCCGATATTCAAGCTGATAACGCTGGTCAAGTAATTACAAGTGCAAAAGATGAAGGCGGGAGGATGAATTTAACAATTCTTTCTTCTGCCTTTTGCCTTTTGTCTTCAACCCTTATACAATTAAGCGATGCAAAAAGAATTGTTTAAACGGATCCAGGCCCTGATCTTTATCAGGGTCACGGTAGTCACCCTCCTGCTCGGCTCCTCTTACATATTCAGGATCGGTTACGAGAGGCTGTTTCATCCTACGGCGTTTTCCTTTTTCATAGCCTTTCTCTATTTCCTGACAATATGCTATGCCCTCGTCCTCAGGTGGGCCAGGGATGACCGGCATTTTATCTTCTTTTCATATGCGCAGATCATTATCGACGTCATTTCCATAACAGTTCTTACATATATGACAGGCGGCATCGGCAGCATGTTCTCCTTCATGTTCCCGCTGAGCATACTATCCGCGGGTATCATCCTGGACCGCCGCGCATGTTATGTTATCGCCACATTAAGCAGCATTCTCTACGGGACCCTCATAGATCTCCAGTACTACAAAATATTAAAAATTCCCTCGGGCATTTACTTTGCGGACAAGGATTTTTTCTACAACATCTTCGCCAATTTCATCGCATTTTATCTTGTCGCTTTTCTCAGCGGATACCTCTCCGATAAACTCCACAAGGCAACGAAGAGCCTCGAAGAGAGGGACACTATCCTGAAAGACTTAAAGGCCTTCAGCCGCTATATTATTGAAAGCATGCCCAGCGGAATATTCACAACGGATTTAGACAGGAGGATCATTACTTTCAATACCTCAGCACAGGAAATAACAAAGTTCTCTCAAAGCGACGTCGCCGGGAAAACACCTGAAGAGATATTCCCCTTTCTGGCAAATTGCAAAGTGCCGCTGGACAGAATTGAAGGCGAGATACTAAGAAACGGCGACGCCTTCCCGGTCGGCATGAGGCTCTCCCCGCTGAAGGACAGCGCCGGGAACCCAATTGGAATAATCGGCGTCTTCCAGGACCTGACTGAACTAAAGGCAATGGAGGCAGAAGTTAAGAGAAAGGAGAAATGGGCCTTCATCGGAGAGCTTTCCGCCTCGATCGCCCACGAGCTCAGAAATCCCCTCGCCTCTTTAAAGGCGTCCATTGAAATGCTGCATGAAAAAAAGGTCTCCGAAGAACATGCGGACAGGCTCATGAACATTGCGTTGTCCGAGATGGACAGGCTCAACGGAATTATCACGGACTTCCTGCTCTATGCAAGACCGAAAGAATTGGACAAGCAACCCTTCGACCTGCATCAGTCCTTAAGGGACGTGACGACCCTCCTGCAAGGTTCAGGATCAATCAATGAAAATGTTACAATATCGGCGAAATTGGACGGCAGCCTGATGGTCACCGGAGACGCAAAACAGATGCGGCAGGTCTTCTGGAACCTCGGAATAAATGCTCTTGACGCCGTCTCTGACGGAGGCAGCGTGGACATTTATACGGTCAGGAAAAATAATACCGTAGAGATAATCTTCAAGGACACTGGCACGGGGATAAATCCGGGCGACATGGACAAAATTTTTTATCCCTTCTACACTACAAAGGAAAAAGGGACCGGGCTTGGACTTTCCATTGCCCAGAAGATAGCTGAAGAACACGGCGGCAAGATCGTTGTTAATTCCAGGGGCGCCGGAACAGGAACGACTTTCAGAGTGATATTGCCGGTGATTTGAGAAATGTTTTACCACAGAGAACACAGAGGAAAACAACATCCGCAGATTACACAGATTAACACGGATATTTTGAAGCTATTTTAATCTGTGCAATCTGCGAAATCTGTGGAGGAGCTTTTTCTATGAAAAAGACAAAAGGTAAAATTTTAGTCGTTGACGATGAAAAGAGCATGAGGGAGATCCTTGAGATCTTCCTCAAAAACGAGGGCTACAGCGTAGCCACCGCCGACAACGGCGCTGCGGCAATTGACGCCGTAAAAAAAGACATCTACGATCTTGTCATCACCGACATGAAGATGCCGAAGGCCGGCGGGATGGAGGTTTTAAAAAACGTAAAAGAAATCTCGCCGGAAACCGTAGTGGTAATTGTGACCGCTTTCGGCACGACGGAATCAGCCGTAGAGGCGATGAAGCACGGGGCGTATGACTACATCTCAAAACCGTTTCAGATGGATGAGATCAGGCTTGTTATAAAAAACGCCCTTGAAAAACTGAAGCTCCTGAAAGACGTCTCCATCCTGAAAGAACAGCTAAAGTCGCCGTCCCTTGAAAATATGATCGGCAGCAGCCCGGCGATGCAGGAGATGTTTGCCATAATAACCAAGACCTCCGAGAGTAGCGCGAACGTGCTTATTCTGGGAGAAAGCGGCACCGGCAAAGAGCTTGTCGCAAAGGCGGTCCACAACCTCAGCCTGAGAAAAGACCAGCACTTCGTAGCAATCAATTGCGCGGCGATCCCGGAGGGGCTTCTTGAGAGCGAACTCTTCGGATATATGAGAGGCGCCTTCACAGGCGCCGCGGCCAATAAACAGGGACTGTTTGAACTTGCAAACGACGGCACGCTCTTCCTTGACGAGATCGGAGAAATGCCCATGAACCTGCAGGCAAAGCTCCTGCGAGTTATCGAAGGCGGCGCCTTCCGCCGGGTCGGCGGCGTGGCCGACATAAAGGTTGATGTGAGAATTATTTCCGCCACTAACAAAGACTTAAAAGACCTCATCGAAAAAGGCCTCTTCAGGGAAGACCTCTATTTCAGATTGAATGTGTTGTCCGTGAAAATCCCGCCTCTCAGGGAGCGCCGTGACGACATCCCGGTTTTAGTGGACCATTTCCTGAAAAAATTCGCCGGTGACAAAAAGAAGTTCTCCCCTGACGCAATGGAAATGCTCAAGAATTATCGGTGGAGGGGAAATGTCCGGGAGCTTGAAAATATTATTGAAAGGGTGGTGCTCCTTTGCGACAGGGAAGTTATGGGCGTGGAACATCTCCCTGAAGAAATCAGGTCCGCCTCAACCATCGCAAAGGGGATTGCCGTGCCGTCCGGAGGCATGGACTTTGAGAAAATGATGGAAGACATGGAAAGGGCATACCTGCTTAAAGCCCTCGAACAGACAAACGGTGTCAAGACCGAAGCCGCAAAACTCCTCAACCTCACCTTCAGATCATTCAGACACAAACTGAAAAAGTACGGCATTGAGAGAAAGATAATTACGGATTAGGCATCGATACAGAGAATCAAGAAGGTCACGCAAGCGTGTAGACCACCAGCCCTAACGCCGCTGCATCTCCGGCAGTCGGAGTTCCCCCCGCTCGATCATTCCAATAAATTCTTCAACTGATGCTTCAGCTTTGGCCATAATAGTTCATCCTCTCTGAATAAAATTCCGTGCCCCTGCACGATTCATGGTCTCGTGCAATATCCGGATTAAAAACGCCTTGGGGAAAATGTGTTGAAACTTCAATTAATGGTGCTATTCTGCGGGCTATGGAGTTTTCCAGAAACAATACGTTGTCATTCAGATGCCGGTCAATATAAGAGACTGACAGAAACAGATTGTTCAGATGATCGAAGTCACGATCTGTTGTCAGTAAAGTCGCGTTAAGAGCGGAAGCTGTTGCTGCAATCCAGATATCGTTATTGCTCAAACTGCATATTCAGTTCTTAAGGTCCCGCAATATTTCTTCAATAGATTCATCGCCGGGCCATTGTGCCCAAATCTTTTGCAGCCAGTCTTTTCTGTCCAGCTTCAGCAGGACTTCGCCAAAAAGCTCCATGTCAGTGAATGCCTGCGGCGTCTCCGAGAATATTTCTTCGCCGGGTTTTCTTTGTTCTTTATCACATGAGCGTCCAGCAGCAAACCGCGCTCGGCGCAGTCGGTAAGACTGCCCATAAGATCGAGCAGGGCCTTTACCGAAATAGTGCCATCGGGCGTCGCAAGACCTTTGAGTTTAATTTCATACTTAACGGTTTTCATGACCTCACTACTTATAGATGATTGCCTTTGTCAGATAACATGACAGTAACAAAATGAAAAATCAATATCTGGTCACTGCTCAACTAACCGCGTCCTGCAACGTTGCCTCAAGAATTTTCCGGCTGGTCGTAGTGTTGTTGTTGATCCGTGCCTCCATCTCATCGCAGAGCGCCATCAGTTCATCCACCTTCGCCGCGATCCGGTGTTGTTCGGCAAGAGGTGGAAGGCCAAGCGGAAACGCACGAACAAGCCCAGAATTTAGGTTCAACTGAGCCATCCCACGAGCCTTTTTGATAGCATAGGTTTGAAGAGTTTGGAATAAGATAAAAAAGAATTGTGATAGCAAAGGGATAATGGCCCTATTAACTGCAAAGGTAAAATGTCCCCTTCAAGGAGGAGAAGCCTATGAAGGGAGAAATAGTTTTGAGTCAGAAGGAAATACAAAGAGTTAAAGTCATGGAACAAGTGATGAGTGG